>JAFASN010000041.1 GCA_019244415.1 Verrucomicrobiota bacterium
GCGGAGATGATCGTGAAAGTGAAGGAACCCTTACCCGCGGAGTGGCCGATGCTGCGCAAAGGACAAATCCTGTTCACCTATCTGCATCTCGCCGCAAGCAAAGTACTGACAGAAGCGCTACTGAAATCGGGCGTAACGGGTGTCGCCTATGAGACCATTCAGATCGGGAACCGCCTGCCGCTTCTGGAACCGATGAGCGAGATCGCGGGCCGAATGTCGGTGGTGATGGGCGCGTACTATCTAGCGAAACACAATGGCGGCACGGGCGTTTTGCTCGGCGGCGTGCCGGGAGTTTTGCCCGGGCGCGTGGTGGTACTTGGCGGCGGCACTGCGGGCGTGAACGCGGCGCGCATGGCCACCGGTCTCGGCGCTGATGTCACCATCCTGGAAGTGGATCTCGAGCGAATGCGCTTTCTCGATATCACGATGGATAGCGCGCACACGCTGTACTCAAACGAGGCGCATCTGCACGAGCTGATGGCGACGACAGACCTGCTCATCGGGGCAGTGCTGGTGCCAGGGGCGAAGGCGCCGAAGCTGATCACGCGTGCGATGTTGCGCGAGATGAAGCCGGGCAGCGTCGTGGTGGACATCGCCATCGACCAGGGCGGATGCGCGGAGACATCGCGACCGACCACGCATGTTGATCCCGTGTATGTCGAGGAAGGTGTCACGCATTATTGCGTGGCGAATATGCCCGCGGCGTACGCCCGCACGGCCACGCAGGCCTTGACGAACATCACGGCGCGTTACGTGGAATTGCTGGCCGATGGGGGCCTGGAGGGCGCGTGCAAACGGCAGCCGGCGCTGGTGGGCGGCGTGAACACGCGCGACGGGAAGCTCACGATCCAGGCCGTGGCCGAAGCCCACGGGCTGCCATTTACTCCGGCATTCTGAAAGTGGTACTTCGGATCTTCATGGACGGATCGATTGCGAGCACCATCAGGACCACGAACAGGAGTAAAAACGCGACAAGGCCGAAAAGGGAGCTTGCTCCGATTATTGACTTAACCCACATTGGGCCTCCATCTATCCAACTATGAAGAAATATATCTGCATCCTTGCCGGCGTCGCGACGTTGTCATTGTTCGCGGCGTGTGAGCAAAAATCCGAGACGAACAATCCGCCGAGCGGCGACAGCAAGACGGAGAACAACACGACTGTGGTGAATCCTTCAGCTTCGCCTGCGACCTCAAGCAGAACGGAGACGAACACGACCGTGAACACCGGCTCATCACCGAGCAGCGGCACGTCTTCGAGCAGCAGCAGTTCAAGCACGAGCACCAGCTCAGCTTCGCCTTCCCCGTAGTCGCGCGGCCGAAGCGAAACACTGTTCTTTCGCGAAGTCTTCCCGCCGTGAGATGCGGCGGGAAGACTTTTGCTGTACTTGCATGAGCAGCGGCTGTAGCGGCGGCTGTCCTCAGCCGCAAACGTCGTTCATTATTGCGGGTGAGGACACCCGCCTCTACACCAACGTGCTCAGCCGATGAAACAGCGCCTGCGCTTCCCAAAATCCCGGCGGCTCGTGCGCGACGTGGAATTCCGCCGCGTTCGTGAAGAAGGCAAATCGTTGCGCGGTGAAACGCTCACTTTGGCGTTCCTGAAGTATGGGAATGCAGCACCGGCGCGCGCGGGTTTCATCACGTCACGGCGCGTTGGCTCCGCTGTCGTGCGCAATCGTACCCGGCGCAGGCTGCGCGAGATTTTTCGCAAACATCAGCCCGAACTGGGGACCGGCATTTGGATTGTGACCATTGCTTCTCCGAGGGCGGCACGAGTCTCTTTCGCGCAGCTTCAGGAGGAATGGTTGCGCCTCGCCAAACGCGCTTCTATCCTTCGCCCCTGATGCGCTTCCTCGTTCGCCTCCTCGTGCGCGCCTACCAGCTCACGCTCTCGCCCGTACTTTCTGCAATCGCGGGCCCAAACGCCGGCTGCCGTTTTTCGCCCACCTGCTCGCAATATTTCCTCGACGCCGTCGAGCAGCACGGCTTCTGGCGCGGTACTTTTCTTGGCGCAACACGATTGCTGCGGTGTCAGCCGTGGGGCGGCAGCGGTTTCGACCCGGTGCCGCAAAGCTGGCAGGCTGGTCATCGCTGCGCCTCCCGGTAAACTCCGGAAATTCCCCATGGACCGTACTGCCTGGATCGCCATTACACTGTGTGTCCTCGGCCTTGTCGCCTGGGAAATTTGGGCGAGCAGACAGCATGCGTCGCAACCGCAGCCTGCGCGAGCGAACTCTCCAGTCCCGGCAGCAACCCCGCCGCCAAGCGCGACGGCAGTTCCTGAACCGACTGTTTCGCCATCCCCCACGCCGTTGCCCCAGGTTCCGGCCTTCGCCGAGCAGACGGAAACGCTGCGCAACGGCGACATGGAATTG
>JAFASN010000050.1 GCA_019244415.1 Verrucomicrobiota bacterium
TCCGCCGCGACCACGGTATCGGCACGAGGCTTAATCGACTCGACGGCGCGGGTGAAACTTTGCTGCGCCTCAGCCTGTTGACCGGTCCACTCCTGACAAAACCCAAGCTCGACCAGAAACCTTTGCGTAAGTGAGTCGAGCTGCTGGCCCGGTGGAACCGAGTTGAGTTTTTGCTGAATGACGCGAATTGCGCGAGCAAAGTCGCGTTCATACATCGCCTGAGGCACCCGGCTGTCGACGGTAAAATCATCGTCTGAGTTCGCGGGAATCTGTGCCAGCTCCTGGGCGGCTTCCGCGAGCCGGCCGGCTTGCTGCAATATCTGGGCCTTTGTTGCGTGGGCTGAATCTAGATCAGGTGCAATGGCCAGAGCTCGATCAGCAAACGCGAGCGCCTCGTCAAAGCGGCGTAAATACATGTAGTATTCACCTCCCAGTGAGCCGAGAAGGGCGCCATCTAGCGGATCGATTTCGAGTGCTTTGGTGTAGATGGGTTCCGCTTCGTCCCAGCGGCCGAGACGCCGGAGCACGAAGGCGAGATTTTGCAGAACGAACGAGTTATTGGGCAACCGCTTTTGCGCTTCCTGGTAAGCCGAAACCGCGCGCTTGAAGTCACGCAAAACGCGGTAGTGATACGCGCCTTTGGCGGTCCACGATTCACCGGCTTCCGGCGCGAGAGCCATGGCCCGGTCGGCGGCCTCCTTAACCGCGGCGGGCGTGTTCACGTTTCGTTCAATCCCGTTAAAGTAAAGAAAGCTTCGGAGCACCGCGAGCCTGGCCCAGGCGAGAGCGAACTTCGGATCGAGCTGCACGGCCTGAGCATAAGCATCGGCTGCATGCCGGTAGCTGTCGTAGCCATACTGACTGCGCTCTGTCGAGAGGCCGCGCAGGTAGGCGTCGTAGGCAGCCATGTTGTTTGTCGGCTTGTCCGCCATCACCTTCTGCTCGGCGCCGGTCAGTTTCGTATTCAACTGTTCGGCGATCGCGGTAGCGACCTCCCCTTCGACGCTAAAGACATCGTCGAGTTTGCGATTGTAGCTCTCGGCCCAGACGTGTTCATCTGTCGCCGCGCGGATAAGCTGAACGTTAATATGAGCGGCGTTACCGATCTTCTGCACGCTGCCCTCGAGAACGTTCGCGACGCCAAGCTGGCTGGCGACCTCGCGCAAATTATCGGGCGCGCTCTTGTATTTCTCGGTTGAAGTACGCGAGATGACTTTCAACGCGCCGACCTTCGACAGTCGAGTCAGGATTTCATCCTGAATGCCCTCGGCGAAATAAGCATTCGACTTGTCGTCACTCAGGTTCTCAAACGGAAGCACCGCGATCGATTTCTGCGGGATGGCCTTCGCGGGCGCCGCGGTGTCGCTGAGTGGTTTCGCCTGCGCTGGCGAAGTCTTGCGGGAAAGAGTGCTCCACCACCAGCCGATTCCAATGATCATCAGGAGGGCTAGAGCAGCCGCGGGCCAGACCCGCTTCGAGCCAGGCGAGATAGCGCTGCTCTTTCTGAACTTCTGTCCTCTGAACTCTGATTTCTTTTCCCACGGGAGCACAATGCGAAACAGCTCCATCGGAACGGAGATGTTCTTCAGTTCTGTCGGCGCGAGCTTCTCGAAACGGGTTTCGACGGCGTTGCGAATTTGCCGTTCCACGTCCATCGAAACGCAAATCCCGCCCGCGCCCGCCAACGGTTCGATGCGCGAGGCAATGTTGACTCCGTCGCCATAAACATCACCCGCCCGATGAACGACATCGCCGATGTGAATGCCGATCTTAACTTCAATGTGCCGGTCGTGTGGAACGTCGGTATTGCGATGGGCCAGGGTGCGCTGAATCTCAATCGCACACTGAGCCGCTTCCAAGGCGCTGTTGAATTCGACCAGGAACGCATCACCGATCGTCTTAATCTCAGTACCATGAAAGCGCGGAAAAATCTCCCGCAGAAGTACGCGATGTTCTTCCAACAACTCGAGCGCAAGCTTTGGATCGCGCTGCGAAAGCGCGCTGTAGCCCACCATGTCCGTAAACATGATCGCGGCCAGCTTGCGTACTTCGTCGTCCTGCGCAGGCACGGCTCAATTACATCATAGCTGACCAGGAAGAACAGCTAATCCTGTCGCGTATCGTTGGTTATCGCTTGACGGTGAATCGTTGCGGCCGCTAGCGTGCCGCTATTAACACGCGAGTCGAAGCGCGATGGCTTCGATGTGGCTCGTCCTGAAAAGGTGTGTGGGTTCGAGAGGAGCTTCTTTTTAACTCAACCTGGAAGGAAACTAAGTATGAAAGCAGTGTTCACGACACTTATCGCAATCACCGTTCTCGCCTTTGCCGCCTCTGTGCACGCTCAGGACAGCTCGGGGGATGCGGATGCTACCAAGGCCAAGCTCAAGCAAATGGAAGACACCTGGGAAAAGGCGTTCGTGGATAAGAATACCGGTACTATGGAAAGCATGATCGCCGATGACTACGCCGGCGTTAGCTCGAAAGGGGAACGTCAAAACAAATCGCAGCTGCTCGATGAAATGAAAAGCGACACGGACACGTTCAGTTCGGCGACTAACGACAACATGGAAGTCCACCTTTATGGGTCGGATGTAGCGACGGTGGTCGGCATCTCGACCGAAAAGGGGAAGGACAAAGACGGTAAAGAATTCACCCGCCGCTTCGGCTGGGTGGATACGTGGATGCAGCGCGACGGGAACTGGCAGTGCATCGGCGAAGGCGTCGCGCCACTTCCAGAGAACAAATAAACAGACCTTCGGCCTCTACTCTGCCGCATCGGCGGCTGTACTCTGTACTCAGAAGGGCGACGGCAAATGGGAGTGCATTGCCGAGCAAGTCGCCGAGTTGAAAGGAACACACTAAAGCTTAGGCTGCGGCCGCGCCGAGGAGTGTGGGTACGTTGTGCAGGGAGTTGCCACATCGTTGCGCAGCCGTTGTGTGCGCGTGCAAATCGGGCGGATTACGCGAATCGCTCCCGCCGTAGCTTAGCTGGGTGAGCAAGCCGGGTGCCGATCAGTGTTCATTGTCTGTATGTGTATCCGTATCCAGAGACGATTACGCGCGTCGGCAACGGGTCCTCACCGTGGCTGGACCACATCAGAGTGCCGTCAACCTCGCACTCACGTTGCTGCTCAGCCTCGTGCACGCTGCCGGGACCCCATTCATCAAGACCAATCAGTTGAACTTCCCGGATCGACGGTGCTGCAGGACCATCGGCTGACGCAGAAATCGATATCGGCTTTTTCAACGTAAGCACCACGAAACGACGGCCCGCTCTGTCAGCCCGAGTCGACACACGCCCGCGTAGAGTAACGGCATCGCCATAATCCATCGGAGCTTTCGCTGCTGCCGCGGGGTCGGTCATCTCGAGCCACGATGACGATGTGGCAAACGAGAACGGCTTGTCGCGAAGCCGGAAGCTCACGACCTGCAAGGTTCGCGAGCCGGTGACTATTCCGTCCAGTTCGGAATCGAGCTGCGCGTTGCCGATCCTGTCGAACTCCTTCGGATTCGAAGTAAGTTCCGCATGCACCCTCAACGGCAGCTTAATTGGAAGTCCGTGAATCAGCTCTTTTGGCCCGCCCCGCGCTTTATCACCTTCAGTGCGGACGTTCACGACGAACCCGTCAGGAAACGCCGAGCCGTTCCCTTTGTTAAAAGCCCTGGCCGCGGCATACCTCGATGGTGCGGAACGCTCAGTACGGGCAAGAATTGCTTTTTGCACTTCAGTCAGAATGTCGAGTTGGGAAGTGATCTTCGAGTTTCGCACTTCTACTAACGTGAGGCAGAAAGGAGACCATCGACCCTCGACCTCCCACAGCATAAAAGAGCTGTCGGCGGACCAGCGCGCCGGCTGAATGCCCCCGCGGTTCATGTGAATAAGCGCTCCGGAGTTCAAAATAGAACCACAAGCGCCACCGGTCCGCAGATCCATCAGCTTGTTGTCGTCGATCTCTTCAGGTTCGGGCTGCAGTGTGTTGTCGAAAGCCGTTACGCCATATCTGCCACCAGGCGCGAGCGAGGATGGAACCACGATGTAGCCGTCCGGCAACTTGACCGCCGACGTCTCTCCGGGCGCAGGAGAGCCAGCTAGATTCGCGCTCGCAATCGCAAGCAAAAGCGCCGTGAGTTTTTCCAGCATGTCGCCCGGACTAACCAGAATTGATTCCGCTGAGCGGGTGTGGCCCGCAAGTCATAGTCTAGCGCGACCTTCTCCCTTACGGATAGTGATTAAAGCGCGACCCGGACATTTGCTACACAATCGGCAGGCACGCGGGAGCGTCACTCCATATCGGGGTAAGGGCCTTTGCCGCCTGCGGCGATGAAGCGATCGATCCGCGCGGTAAGTACGGGCAGGGGAACTGACCCGAGCTCGAGTACGGCATCGTGAAAGGCGCGGATGTTAAACTTCGGGCCGAGCGCTTTCTCCGCCTTTTCGCGTCCGCGCACGATGGCCAGCTCGCCTAAATAGTACGAGAGCGCCTGTCCCGGCCAGGCGATGTAGCGATCCACTTCTGTCTCGATCTCGTGTTCAGGCAGCGCCGTGTAATCGTGCATGTACTTAAGCGCTTGGTCGCGCGTCCAGCCTTGCGAGTGAACGCCCGTGTCCACCACCAGCCGCGCCGCGCGCCAGATTTGATAGCCGAGCATCCCGAAACGCTCATAAGCCGTTTCGTACATGCCCATTTCTTCGCCCAGCTTTTCGCAATAGAGCGCCCAGCCTTCACCGTAGGCTGAGATGTAATCGTGCTGCCGGAATTCCGGCTGGTTCTTGTGCTCGAGCGCGATCGGGATTTGAAACGCGTGCCCCGGCGCTGATTCGTGCAATGTCAGCGCGGTAAGATTGTAAAGCGGCCGATGCGGCAGGTCATAGGTGTTCAGCAGATACACGCCCGGCCCGCCGCGGCCTGAAGTATAAAACGGCGCCAGATCAGGCGGCACGGGTTTAATGGTGAAACGCATCCGCGGCAGATACCCGAAGTACTGCGACGATTTGCCGTCGAATACCTTGCAAATCCAGGCCGCGCGATTGAGCAGCTCCTGCGGTGTTTTCGCGTAGAACTGCGGATCGGTGCGGAGGAACTCGAGGAACGCCGGGAACTCGCCTTTGAACCCGGTCTGGTGCATCGCTTCCACCATTTGCCCGTGCAGTTTCGCCCCTTCATCGAGCCCGATCTGGTGTATTTGCTCCGGCGAAAGATCCAGCGTGGTGAACTGGCGAATCTTCTGCCGGTAGTACTCCTTGCCCTCCGGCAACGCTTCGCCCGCGAGCGTGGTGCGTGTGTGCGGCACATATTCGTCGCGCCAGAATTTGAGCAGCTCCGAGTACGCCGGCTGCACGCTTTCGCCGATCACCTGCACCGCTTCAGCCTTGAGCTTCGCCTGCTCAGCCTCTTGTACCCCCACCATCTGCTCGCGAAACGGGTTGAAGAGTAAATTGTCCTCCGGTTTGCCTTCGGCAATCGTCGCGATCGATTTGTCCCGTCCCTGCAAAGTCGCGCGCGGCGGCGTAAACCCGCGCGCCAACCCCGCCCGCATGTTCACGATCTGTTCCTGGAAGTAGCGCGGAATGTCGCGCATTTGCGCAATCCAGTTCCGGTAATCGGTCTCCGTCTTGAAAGGCCGCCGCGCCGTGTAACCGAGGTCCGTCCAGAATGCCGAATCCGAGTTCGCCGGCATCTCGTAATCGCGAAATTTCTCGTCAGCGATGAAGTTCTCAATTTCCGGCCGGTAAACATCGTAATTGATCTGCTCTTCCGGCGAGAGCCGCGCCCGCGGAATCTCATCGAGCTTGCGCATCACCTCTTCCCAGTAATGCAGTCGCATTTCCTGGGACGCGGCATCGATCTTCGGCAGGTGATCGGCGATCGGCTTGGTCGAATCCTCCCGATCGGGGAACTGCTCCAGCCGCCATTTCCATTCATCGGTGTAGATGGCGTGCAGCCGCTCATCCGCCGTTTGCGTTTTGGCGAAAGACCTGGTGCACAACATCAATGCGATCCCCAGCAATACGATTTTCATCTTAGCTCCTTTTTTGCGGCAATAGGTGACCGTTAGAAGCTATGTCATAAATGTTTCTCAGCGGGTTCGGCAACCAGGAATCGTTGCCCTACAGGTGTCGCGTGTTCTGTAGGCCAACCATTCCTGGTTGGCGAGAGGTTTACGGGTTCGGCAACGAGGAATCGTTGCCCTACGCAGGCGTCGGGTTTTCTGTAGGCCAACCATTCCTGATTGGCGAGCAGTTACAGGCTCGGCAACGAGGAATCGTTGCCCTACGCAGGCGTCGGGTTTTCTGTAGGCCAACCATTCCTGGTTGGCGAGGGGGTTAAGGGTACGGCAACGAGGAATCGTTGCCCTACAGACGTTCAGAATGACAGAGCTATTTACGAGATCGCCTCTCGAAGCCATCTCATAAATCCAACACGCGATGTGGTAGGGCGCGACCGCTGGGCGCGCCGCTGCGGCTGCGTGCAATGCGCCTAGGGACGACTCGGCGATCCGTCCCTACGAGATTTGTGAGATGGCTTCCGCTGATGATGCCAGGACGTGTACTTACCTACGGCCGCGTTGATTGCGCCGGCGGCGTACTTCCTTTCGCGCTCACTTCCGGCGCGACGTCGTACTCAGGTTTTGTTGCGCCCATCAGCCATTTGTTGAACCAGCCGACAATGTGCTCCAGTCGTTCCACCCGATGCCACGGCTGGCCGGAGCGGGAAAGCTCATGGTTTTCGCCCGGAAACTTCACCATCACGGCTGGTACTCGGAGGAATTTCAATGCGCGAAACATTTCTTCCCCGCCTGCGCCCGGCGGCGTGCGCGTATCATCATCGCCGAGGACGAACATCATCGGCGTTTTCACATTCTTGATGTAAGTGATGGGCGAGCGCGCCTCGAACTCCGCCCGATCATCAAACGGTGGCCCTTTGAACCACGTCGGCTGGAACAGGGTGAAATCGGCCGTGTACCACCAATGTTCCCAGCTCGCGATGTCGCGCTGGGCTACGCCGGCCGCAAAGCGTTGCGTGTGCGTGACCACCCAGTTCGTCAGCAGCCCGCCGCCGCTGCCGCCGGTCACGCCGAGCTTGTGGTCATCGATGTAGCCGTGCTTGAGTACTTCATCCACGCCCCGCATCAGGTCCTGGTAATCGTCGCCCGGGTAATGGTACTGGATCACGTTGCCGAACTCCTGGCCGTAGGTGGTGCTGCCGCGCGGATTCGGATAAAGCACGACGTAGCCTTTCGCCGCCATCCACTGGAACTCGTGCTCGAAAATGTAGCCGTAGGCGGCGTGCGGCCCGCCGTGAATGTTCAGGATAAGCGGGTACTTTTTGTGTGGATCAAAGTTCGCCGGCTTCTGTATCCATGCCTGAATGGTTTTACCGTCGAAGCTCTTGTAGCTGATTTCCTCCGGCTCGCTCAGCGTCAATTGCGACCAGAGATGGTGGTTTAAGTCCGTGAGCTGTTTTTGTTCGCCGTTCGCGCCGATGAGGAACAAATCGCCGAGCCGCGTCGGCGTGGAGATGAGGCAAACGATTTTCGATTCGTCTGGCGTGGCGCGAAACGAAAGTACCGCCTGGTCGCCCTTCGTCACTTCGGTGACTGCGCCGCTGGTCGCGTCGAACCGGCCCAGATTCGTCCGGCCTTCCTTGCCGAAAATTTCGAGGATGCTTTTGCCGTCCGCGCTCCAGATCGGGCGATTGCTACCGCCGGCCCGCGGCGTCTCCTGGTCGCCGAACACGCCTTCGCCGACGTCGTAATCGAATTGTTGCGTAAGGTTCCGCGGTTTTGCGTCCTTCGCCACGTCCATTACCCAAAGATCAGGCTGGGTGTAGGAATTGACCGGGTGATTCTGCGACGCGATCAACGCGAACTGTTTCCCATCAGGGCTGAGCGACAGCGCGTTCACGCCCATGTCGATGCTCGCCAGCTTCGCCGGTTCGCCGCCGTGCGCCGGCACCGAGTAAATTTCCGTTCTCGGCAAATCATAGTACGGCTCATCGACGCGGTCGGACGTGAAGTAGAGCTGCGCGCCATCTATAGACCACATCGGGTTGCTCTCATCGAACCGCCCGCTCGTGATCTGTTTCGGCTGTAATTTTTCATCTGCGCTCTTCGGCGCAGGGATTGTCCAGATGTGCTCCGGGCGTTTGAAATCGATGTTGCCCTCGTCGTTCTCGCGATAAATCGCATGCGTCACTATGAGTACATCGCTCTCGTGTTCATCGGGCGCTTCCGCGGTTTTCGGTCCCGGCGACACTGCGGCTGCGGCTGATGCTGATGCATTCGGCGCTGGACTTACCGCTGCTGCCGCCTTCTTTGCTGCTTCTTCGGCCTCCTTTTTCTTTTGCTGTTTCGCCAGGTCTTCCGGATTGCTCGTGCTGGTAAACGCGATTGTTTTGCCATCGGGCGACCAGCGCGGAGAGCCTGCGCCTTTCGGCAGATCGGTGAACGTCCAGGCGTCACCGCCATTCATCGGCAGCATGGCCAGCTGCGCCGGCTCGGGTTTGCCATCCTTTTCCGTTGCGCGCGCGAACATGAGGAACCTGCCGTCCGGAGACCACCGCGGCGAGCTGTCATGGGTGCCGTTTGTCAGCCGATGCGGCTGGTCGTTACCGGCCGTCGGGACAATCCAGATGGCGGTGTCGTACCCGAGCTTCTTTTCGTTTACGCTCACCCGGACAAACGCCACCCGCGACCCGTCCGGCGAAATCTGCGGGTCACCCACCCAGACGAAATCGAAAAGGTCTTTCTCGGTAATGGGCCGTTTGTCACCCGCGCCGGCGGCGATTGGCGCCAGAAGAAGCAACGCGGCAAAAAGAATACAGTACCGGCTCGAAAGATTAGCGAACATTGCGCCATGCTGGGGCAAGCGTCGGCTACGCGCACGCTTTTTTCCGCTCTCAACTATCAACCCTCAACCATCAACTTCCCCGATGCGGCAACGCTCAGCCGCGCGCACGCTTTTTCCGCTCTCAACTATCAACACTCAACTATGAACTTCGCGGAGCGGCAAGCGTCGGCTACGCGCACGCCTTTTCCGCTCTCAACTATCAACTCCCGCGATCCAGCACCGCTGAGCCCGCCCGACGGTTTTTCTCTCTCAACTATCAACACTCAACTATCAACTTCCGCTTCGCCTGTAGGCCGACCATTCCTGGTTGGCGACGACCCGGGCGCTGGCGATGGAATCCGGGAAAAATTTGAGGATTCCTGAAAAAAAACCTTGCTTTGGGTTGCCGAGTTTACGTAAAACACTCGGCAACCAATAAAACCGCCGTTTCCTCCCGCTCAAAATGCCCCCAAAACCAGACCCCTACGCCACAGCAACACACCGCCGCATCGACGCCCTCCTGCTCATCCTCACGCTAGCGATCGCGCTGGTCGCTTTCTGGGGAAACATTACGGCGCACGTGTCGCGCGAGCCCCGAGTAACCACCGACGCTCATATTCAAGCTAACCCATGACTACGTCATCGTTGAAAGAGAGATTTAGGGCTCGAAACCGGTATTCGTATGCGATGCGGCCAGCGAGTCTGGCTATCGTGACAGCGTGGTTGTGCTGCGTCACGGTCTACGCGCAGACCAGCTACACGTGGACCGGCGGCGGCGGCAACAACAATTGGTCAACAGGCGGAAACTGGTCCGGTGGCAACGCACCGCCCAATCCGCAGGCGATTCTCCATTTTGCGGGCACTACGAATACCAACACGAACAATAATCTAGGCGCGTATGGTTCCGGGTTTCAGATCTACTTCGATAGCGGTGCAGGCGCTTTCACACTCAACGGAAACCCGATTAATTTTTACAATTACGGGAACAATGCGCCCACGATTGAGAACGATAGCACGACGTTACAGACGATTAGTCTGAGTCAGATCGACACGGAGAACAGCATGAGCCTGTACGCGAAATCGGGCAGTATGAAGTTCACCTCTCCTTTTTATCTAGACAACAGCACAACCCTCACCATCAACGCGGCGAGTGGTAACATCATTACGATGTCTGGCACTATCAACAATGGAAGCGGCTCGACTGGCACTGTGGTTTTAGCAGGCAGTGGAATCACTGTCTTCGACGCAGCTAACACGTACACCGGCCAAACACAGATTAATGCAGGCGAACTGCAAATCAGCAGCAATGGTGGTATCAGTTCCAGCTCCGCTATTTACCTAGGGAACGGTTCAACTCAGACCACGGCTGCTCAGATCACGCTCGCCAACTCCGCAGGTGGGCAGACGTTCGCAAATAGTTTCACGGTTAACCCGGGCAGCGGCGGCCTGTACCGTGTGATTAGCGCAAATAATACAACCGGGACAACAAACACCTACTCGGGAAACATTACTCTCAATGGCGATGCTAACCTTCAGAATACGGGCGGCGGCACGACAGAGTTTTCAGGTCAGATCACGACAAACTCAGGAAAGTACATCAACGGCTCGGGAGGAACCGTCTTGTTGGATGGCAGCGCCGACAATACCAATATCGGTCTCAACGTTAATAGCGGCACTGTTATTCTCGGCAAGGCGAGTAGCAGCAGTGTTCACGCCGTTGGAAGCGCCGTTAACATCAACAGCGGGGGAACGCTTCAGTTAGGCGGGACGGGCGGCGACCAGATTTATAACGGCGCGGGAGTGACGATGAACGGCGGCACCTTTAAGCCGGCCGGACACTCAGAAGGTACTGGCTCAACGAGCGTTCAGGGCACGGTTGTCACTGGCACGAGCACCAATGGCATGGCCACCTTAACATTGTCGAGCAACTCCACCCTCGATTATACTGGCGGCGCGGCGACGTTGACGTTTTTAGGTCTTTCCGATCCTGGGAATAAGGTGCTCGACATCACGAACTACACGAACACAACCGAGAATGTCACTCTGCAGAAGTCCGGAATGGACGGAGTTGATGATCGCCTCATCTTTGATCAGAACGAGGCTTCAAACCTTTCTGATTTCAGCTTCAACGGCATCGCGGCGACTGAAATCAACCTGGGCAATGGTTACTATGAAATAGTTCCCGTTCCCGAGCCGAGCACATGGGTCGGCGCGGTACTCGCAGTCGCGGCAATTGGGTTTACGCAGCGGCGGCGCATCGTTCGTTTGGCGAGAAGTTAGCAATTACCGCCCGGCACTCCCGCGCCTCGAGTTGAGCTGCCGAGCACGCAGAGAGGCCGACGTTATGTGGCGCAGGCGTCTCGCTCGCGTACTTAACCCTGACAATATCCTCCTCAAACCAAGGCTCTCTAGCGGCGGGAGCCCAATGGGCAAGTTACAGGCCGGGTAGCCGTTGGCTCCAGCGCCTTGTGAGATGTAGCGGTGCTACGAAGCAAGAAGGCTCCGTACCGAAACGTCTTCGTCTATGTCTTCCCAGTGGATGCCGACACCGCGACCGATCAAACGCCACTTCGCGCGCTGAGCTGATGTGGCACGCAGTAAGCGCGGAAACCACTCCAGCGGGGCGGATACGCGGCGCCCGTCTGCCAGCGTGACCACCAGCTCGTCATCGGTGCAGGCAACATCAACGGCGTCCGCAACAGGCTTACTGGCCAAAGTGCTCATCCCAAGCAACAATAAACTCGGGCGTGTGCTCTGCAACGATGGAGTGAAGATCACGCAGGTGCGAGCCGAGAAAGCCGCGCGACTCGGCAAGCTCGACCGGCTCAAGCCAAAACTTCGCATAACGCTCCGCCTGCTCCACATGAATGTGACGTGGCTCCTGGCCTTCACGGCTAAAGAAAAAAAAGCGATACCCACGAACGCGCAGAACCTCGGGCATGGAGCGCGGAATGTATGATGCTCCCGCGCGACTGCAACACCCCGCGTGCCTCATACGTCTAACGAGACAAAGCTCAGCTGCGGCAACAAGAGCGGCTTCGCTGCTCAAGAAGTATTCTAATCACGGAAGTTTCGATTTCCGAAGCTGGCGTATCCAGCCGGCGCGAGTCACAATCGGTGCATGAGCTTTTTGAGTACTGAGCAGTTGCCCTTCGAAGGCATGTCGCACGAGTTCGAGGGCGAAAAGTACGGCGCGCCCATCTCCGCTTACCTTGTTAACGCGAAGCAAGGCGAAGGGCCGGCGTTGCATACGCATCCTTACGCGGAAGTGTTATTCACCATCGAAGGGCACGCCATCGCAACTGTTGGCAGCGAACAGCGCGAGATCGCGGCGCGAGATACTGTCGTCGTTCCGCCGAATACACCGCATCGTTTCGTTAACTCCGGCAAGACGCCGCTGCGCCAGATCGATGTTCACGCCAATGGCCGATTCATCCAGACTGACGTCGAGTAAGTCATGCTTCGCATCCTCGTTACCGGCGGCACATTCGACAAAGAGTACAACGAGCGCACGGGCCAGCTGTATTTCAAAGACACGCATTTGCCTGAGATGCTGCGGCTCGGCCGTTCCCGGCTGGAAGTAAATATCCGCACCGTCATGATGATCGACAGCCTGGACATGAGCGACGCCGATCGCGCCCTGATCGTCCAGAACTGCCGTCAGGCGGCTGAGGACCGGATCGTCATCACCCATGGCACCGACACCATGACGGACACCGCGGCCTCCATCGCTCGCGAGATTACCGACAAAACAATCGTGTTAACGGGAGCGATGATTCCGTACGGGTTCGGCAGCTCGGATGGGTTGTTTAATCTCGGCAGCGCCTTGTCCTTCGCGCAGGTCTTACCAGCCGGTGTTTACATCGCCATGAACGGCAAGTGTTTTTCCTGGGAACGCTGCCGGAAAAACCGGGAACGCGGCGAGTTCGAGGAGGCAAGCTGATAGCGTGGAAAACGCCACACCCGTAGGGCAACGATTCCTCGTTGCCGAGCCCCGTAATCCCTCCCGCCAACCAGGAATGGTTGGCCTACAGAAGACGCGAGAACCTTCTAGGGCAACGATTCCTCGTTGCCGAACCCACAAACCTCCCGCCAACCAACGGTGATTGGCCTGAGACAGCTGTAAGAATTCATAATTCCGGGTCTGCTTTAGCTTTTCTGCCTCAGAATTTATAATTTTTGGCCTGTTGAAACTTCAACTGGCGGGGAATTTACAATTTTTGGGTCGTTGAAACTTTAGCTGGCCGGTAATTTATAATTTCCGGGCAGATTTTGCCAAAGTAGGGCCGGAATTTACAATTCTTGGCGTGTTGAAATCTCAACTGGGGCGGAATTTATAATTTCCGGCCAGATTTTTCCCATGTAGCCCAAAAATTTACAATTTTTGGCTGCTTGCGGATTTGAACGGGCCTTTTTGCACGTCTGGCGCGAGCTGAAAGGGGTGACGTGATTGGTGCCGGCGCAAGCACGAGTTGACGGCACCATGTTTCCGGGTAGGAGCGCACGAGGAAGTGGCGAGCATGGGGGCGCAGATCATCCGCGATTGGGATCTGTCGGAGAAACCGGTTCCTGGTTTGAGCATCGGCTCGAGAAACTGATGGCGGAACGGAAGAAAAACGCGAAACGCGGATTGCGGAAGGCGGAATGAGTCTGGTAAGGTGCGGGCCGTAATGCTGGGAGAGACGGTTTTTCAGCAGATTGAAGGAACGCTCTCGTTCATCGGCTGCTTGTTGTTTTTCGGCATCGTTGTGCTGTGCCTGATGTACTATCGCGTGGGGAAGATACGGAACGGAGTGCGAGAGCTGGTGCGGCGACAAAACGAGATGCTAGACGAAGTGCGCGCATCACAGGGGCATTTGCGCGCGATGGGGCGTTATTATGAGCAAACCCCAGTTACCGAGCCTTACGTTGCGGAGGAAAGCAGCTAGAGAGGGAGGGAAACCTGGAGCGTGAGATTCACGTTTTTGTTCGCCACCGCATTGCTCGCGCTTACGGCGAGCG
The DNA here is from genome assembly GCA_019244415.1 of Verrucomicrobiota bacterium. Lineage (GTDB taxonomy): Bacteria > Verrucomicrobiota > Verrucomicrobiia > Chthoniobacterales > UBA10450 > AV69. The sequence continues at coordinate 13,832 of JAFASN010000050.1, forward strand.
CCGAAGACATTGAGACGTTGAAGCACGAGATTTATAAGGGCGCGACGATCTCACGCGTCGAGCCGGACGGCATCGTGATCACCTATAGCGCAGGCATCGTGAAGATTCCGTTCGATGAGCTGCCTGACAGTTATAAACAGCGGTATGGATACGACGTTGCGAAAGCGCGAGAATTTTCCGATTCGGAGTCGCAGAAACAAGAACTGCTCTACAGACAAACACAGGAGGAACGACAACGGGTAAACACGCGAGCCGCAGCGATCGCCGCGCGCAACGAAGTTGAAGTACGAGCTTCTGACAAAGCGCGAGCGATTGCCGGTTTTTCGTTAGATGCCCGAGAGACCGGAACAAACGACAGCTACTACGAGACCTGGAGGACGGATTACGGCAGCTACGACCGGAAAGTGCAGCAGCAGAAAAAGATCATTGTAATGGCTCACGACACCGGCGGCAGCACCGCTATTTGCCGCGTGAAAGTCTACTTTGTCGGTCACTCGATGACGGCAAATCTTCACTTTGTCTACGCCTGCGTCCCAGCGGATCTGAATGTTGTTAAAGGCGCGGAAGCAAAGGCGACGATCACCGCGCCTGCGATCGATTCGCGCGTGCTGAACCTTGCCGCTCTCGGCGTGCAGTATGGTTCAGGGATACAAATGGAAGGATGGATCGCAACGGGGGAAATTGAAGGTCAGAGATTTGGGCTTGCCTGTTCTCAGCAAGTCGTTTGTCACGATGCGGAGCCATTAATCGCCGAATACAACGCAAGAAATAACAAAAGCGCTTCGCCAGCAGCTTCGCCCGAAGGCTGAGGGAGGCGGCGAGCGTAACTAAATGCCCATTTTTGACGCTCCAAACGTCCGAACGCGCTTATTACAAAACGCTCAGGCTGAACGTAAGCTCAGCATGGTTGCTGCCACCGCCCGTCGCGCGTACGTTTGAGTACGTTGAAACGCGCGTTTGCCATTGTTGTTCTCGCCCTTGTCCTTGGCGCGTCACTTATCTACGTCGATTGGAACTGGAAACGGCCACTTCGCCCGTACGGCGGACGGTACTTTTTTCATCGGGTTGAATTAGCGGTCCCATCATTTCGCCAAAGCGACGAACGCTGGCACGATGACCCGATCGGCGGGGTGGAGGATAACGGTACTATGGGGAACGTCGGGTGCGCGGTTACCGCGACGGCGATGGTTTTCAAGTCCTACGGGATCGATACTGATCCGCAGCAGTTGAATTGGTTTCTTACGACGGTGGGCGGATACACCGAGCAAGGCTGGCTCTACTGGGACCGCGCGGCTTGGATCGCCCCTGACCGGGTGCGGCACATCTACGAGGACCTGCCTTCGTATGCGCTTATCGATTGGAACATTGCGCACGGCAACCCGGTAATTGTGCGGGTGCGACTGGCCAATGGCATCACGCATTTCGTCGTCATCGCGGGGAAGGATGGGTTTGAGTACCTCGTGCGCGATCCCGGTGCGGGCGCGGCAAAAGGCTATTACCCGCTGCGCGATTTACGCAGCAACATCGAGGCGCTGCGATTTTATCAGCCGCTTGCCCCGGCCAATCGCCTTGCTGTAGCGCAACATTAAATCGATTCCCGCAGAACGGGCGTTGACAGCGTTTTGGGAGTTCCTAAACTGGCATCTCCCCGCAAGCCAGCGCTGCGCGGGGCCCGCTCATGCCAACCACGGAAATTATCCTCACTGAAAACGTGCCGGGACTCGGCGCCGAAGCCGATGTGGTCAAGGTGCGCCGTGGTTACGCGCGCAATTTCCTTCTGCCCCGGGGTAAAGCTTACGAAGTGACGCCTGCGAGTTTGCGGCAGCTCGAGAACCTGAAGAAAAAACGCGCTGAACGCGAAGCGCGCGAGCTGAACGAAGCGGAGGAGTTAGCGCGCCGGATCAACAAGCTGCGCGTTGTGTTCAAGCTTGAGACCGGCGAAACCGGTAAGGCATTCGGATCGATCACGTCGCACGATCTTGTTATGCGACTGAAGAACGAAACCGGGCACGAGATTGAACGGCACCGCGTTCAGCTCGAGCACCCGATCAAGACCACGGGCGAGCACGAAGTACCGATCCGGTTGCATCACGACGTGACAGCGACTTTCAAGTTTGAAGTGAAATCAGCGGAAGAGCCGAAAACAGAAGCGGCGCCCGCTGCTGAACCAGCGACGAGACAGCGAACCGAAAAGAAGCGCAAATAAATGCCGAGCTCTCAGGGAACGCCGCCTGAGAAGCCTCACAAGACCCAGCCGAACGGAAACGGCGGGCGAGGCTCGGCGCAGAGAAGCGGCGCCAGAGTTGTTCACAACCCGCTAACAGGTTCGGCACAGGACATTCACCGCGCGCCCCCCCACAGCGTGGAAGCGGAGCAGGGGGTACTCGGCTCGATGCTCATCTCGCCGCAGGACGCGATTCCCGCCGCGATCGAGAAAACCAGCGAGCCGTACTTTTACATCCCGGCGCATCAAGTGGTCTATCGCGTGCTGGTCGAGCAGTGGAACGCCGGCCACGCCATCGACCTGATCACCTTCACGCAGACATTGCGCGACCAGAACCTGCTCGAGACAATCGGCGGCGCGGCGTTCGTCACCAGCCTGTTCACGTTTGTCCCCACCGCGGCGAACATTGAGTACTACCTCGATATCGTGCGGGATAAGTACGTCCTGCGCCAGATCATCAGCACCTGCACCGAGAGCGTGCGGCGCGCCTACGAGGAACAGAGCGAAGTACACGCGTTGCTCGATGAAGTGGAGCAGCGCGTCTTCAGCGTGGGCGAGGAAAACGCCAGGACACCGCTCGAGCCGATGAAGAGCCACGTCATGAACGCGCTCGAGCGCATCGAGAAGCTGTTTGAGAACAAAGGCTCGATCTCCGGCCTCGCCACTGGGTTTAAGGACCTCGACCGCATGACCAGCGGGTTGCATCCGGCCGAGATGACGGTGATCGCGGCGCGGCCGAGCATGGGCAAGACGGCATTTGCCATGAACATCGCGGAGTACGTGGCCGTGCAGCAGAAATTGCCGGTGGCGATTTTCTCGCTCGAAATGAGCAGCCAGCAACTTGTCCAGCGCATGCTTTGCTCACGCGCGCGCGTCACACTCGAGCGGGCGCGAGATGGTTTTCTCTCGGAAGCCGATTTTCCGAAACTCACCCACGCGGCCTCGCGCCTGGCAGAGGCGCCGATTTTTATCGACGACAGCGCGGCAATTACCATTTTGGAGCTGCGAGCGAAAGCACGCCGGCTCAAGGCGCGGGAAAATATCGGGCTGGTGGTCATCGATTACCTTCAGCTCTTGCGCGGAACATCGAAGCGCGGGCAGGACAACCGGCAGATCGAAATTTCGGAGATCTCGGCCGGGATCAAAGCTTTGGCCAAAGAGCTCTCGCTGCCGGTGATTGTGGTGGCGCAATTGAACCGCAATCCGGAGATGCGCACCGGCAGCGGCAAAGGCCGGCCGCGGCTTTCAGATTTGCGCGAGTCGGGCTCGATCGAGCAGGACGCTGATGTTGTCGGCCTGCTCGTCCGCGAAGAGTACTATGCTGATACTGAAGAAGAACGGGAAGATCTTCAGGGAAAAGCGGAGTTGATCATCGCCAAGCAGCGCAATGGCCCAGTCGGCGAGATCAAGCTAACGTTCCTCAAGGAATTCACCCGGTTCGAGGATCGGAAAGAAGAGCAGGTGGGAATGGAAGCGTAGTACGGGCGGTAATCAAGCATATGCGGACTGCTGTTCACGAAATTCAACCGCGAACGACGATAAACCGGCTAAACGACTCCGATCGAGCCGCCCACGATTGGTATAGGTTTGTCCTCTCTTTTCCCCCTCACCTGGTGCGTGAGTACTTAGAGCGGTTCGACGTTGATAAGAATGACTGCGTGCTGGATCCATTTTGCGGAACGGGCACGACGATAGTTGAATGTAAAAAGCGCGGCATACCAAGCGTTGGCGTTGAGGCTCATCCAATGTCGTACCTCGCCTCGCGCACAAAGGTTGATTGGTCGCCGGATCCGGATGAACTGGAGGCAATCGCGACGGCGGTTGCAGAGCGCGCCGTGGCGGTTCTTGAGCGCGACGGGATCATCGATGATCCGCAGCCGAACTTACTCCGTGAAGAGCCTGCGCTAGTCGCATTGCGCACACTGCCCCCCGCAGTCGACAAGCTTCTTCTTGCCGCCTCAATCAGTCCATTGCCACTGCATAAAACGTTGGTGCTTATCGACGAAATCGACCGTGCTGAACGTTATCGACCGCACATGCAATTAGCGCTTGCGCGGGCGCTCGTTAGTACGATTAGCAATTTGCACTTCGGTCCTGAAGTCGGTGTTGCCTCGCCCAAACCAGACGCACCTGTCATTTCTGCGTGGCTCGGGAGAGTCGTGCAATTGCACACGACCTCAGGAATTTGCGCTTGCGCGATGATGTTGACGCGCTGGTCTACAATGCCGACTCCAGAGGCCTCAAGAGTCTATTGCAACCGAATTCAATCAGTGCCGTGTTTACTTCGCCCCCGTATCCGAATGAGAAAGATTATACTCGTACAACTCGCCTAGAAACGGTATTGCTCGGCCTCATCCGCGACAAGATCTCTTTACAAAAGCTCAAACGGACAATGGTGCGCTCTAATACGCGCGGGGTATACAAAGAAGACGACGATGATTGCCACGTCTCGCACATTCCTGAAATTTCACGAATCGCTGCTGAGATCGAGTCCAGACGAATCGCAATGGGCAAAACCAGCGGTTTCGAGCGGCTTTATGCAAGAGTGACGAAGCTGTACTTTGGCGGCATGGCGCGACACCTATCTGACTTACGAATTTGTTTGCGAAGCGGGGCTGTGCTCGGTTACGTCGTAGGAGACCAAGCTTCTTACTTGCGGGTGATGATCCGAACGGGTCAGATTCTCGCATCGATCGCACAGCGGCTAGGGTACGAACTGGTGGGGATTGATCTCTTCCGGACGCGGCTTGCTACCGCGACACGCGAGCAGCTGCGCGAAGAGATCGTTATTCTTCGCTGGCCGGGGAAGATATAAAATGCCCGCGGAAACCAACTACTCACGCATTATTGCGTACATTTTTGCCAAGCATCACAAACAAGGCGTTACGGAAATCACCTTTGATCGGGAAGAGATTGTCGAGGCAGCAGAGCAATTGAAGTTACCTCGCCCGAAGAATGTCGGTGATGTTGTTTATTCGTTTCGCTCGCGGAAAGCTTTTCCGGAATCAATCAGGAACACGGCGATCGGAGACCTGCAATGGGTTCTTCGCAAAGCCGGACCAAGCAAATACCGATTCGTCTTGGCAAAGCAGTGGTCAATAACGCCCGACCCGCACTTCACCGCGATTAAAATCCCTGACGCGACTCCTGGGATTATCGCCCGATACGCACTCGATGACGAGCAAGCACTGCTCGCAGTCCTAGCTACAATCGTTTGATCGACTGCTTCACTGGAATCGTCTGCTACTCACTTCAGAGTCACCTCCGCACCGCGGTTGCGGGAATGGGCGGAGTAGAAAGCGATGAACTCTACGTCGGCATAGATCGGCACGGCACCCATTATGTGTTGCCGGTCGAAGCTAAAGGCGCGCACGAACACATAGGCGTTGTTCAGATTGAAGAGGGTATAGCTCTCTGCATGGAAAAATTTCCCGCGCTTACATGCCGCCCAATCGCGGCACAATTCATGGCTGCAAATGTGGTGGCGCTCTTTGAGTTTGAAATGATAGGCGATGACATCACAAAACGCGAGGAGAGGCACTACAAACTCGTCGCGCCTGAAGAGCTAACGTCCGAGGAACTGGCTCAATACAAACGCGTCGCGTCTATCTAGGGCGTGACGAGCGGCATATCGAAAACATCGTTTTACCATCCACTCACGTTGACCGCGACGCTCGCCCGGCGCCCCGCCGAAGCTCGAATCGGGTCGTGGAACGTTGCTATCGCCTCTACGGCGCCGGAGTCGGCGCGCCCATACGGTGCCAGGTCTCCTGCACGCCCTGCTCAAACGAGGGCGAGATTTCCTCCCACCCCGCTACAAGCTGCGGCCCGGAGCTGCCATCGGCTTTACGCGCCCGCACCGGGATGCGCATTTTAGCGAGGCGCCAGGCACGCCCGCTCTCGCGATCAAACTTCAGCAGCGTCTTGCCGTCTTCGTCGTCGAAATCGATGGTTTGGTAACGCGGTCCCGCGGTCGCAGGCGTGCGGCTCGAGGTGATCCAGACGCAAATGACGGCGGTGAGGCAAAAAGCCAGCGCCATCACCATCGGTTGCATGTTGCGCAGGATATAGCGCCAGCCCGCTTCCCCGTGAGTACCGGATGCGAGCATTGTCGCCTGAGTGATCGGGACTGCGACCGGGAGCGGAGTTGATCCGTCCGCGAGTTCCGGCAGTGCGCGCGCTTTACGCGGGGCTCGTTTGCGTGGTTCTAAATCGGTCGTCGTCGCCATGGCAATTTTGTATCGCGGCGAGTGCCTGGGAAGCAAGCCTGTTGTGGCGTGATCAGGCGAAGTACTGCAATCCAATCGACCAGGCAGGGACACCGTCCTGAGACTGCAGCAACGTCGCCAACCAGGAATGGTTGGCCTACAGAAAACCTCGCGAATAACGAACCGTTGGCCTGCAGAAAACGCGCGCACTGTATCGAGCACCAGGAAAATAGCGTGCCAACTTGCCGTAACCCTCGGCAGTTTTCCTCAGTAAGATCTTTTTGTAGCGCCCAATGCGAGTGCAAAGACGGTAGAAACGTCCGCAAAGACGGTAGTACTTGTTCCAAAGACGGTAGAAAGTTTGCGAAAGACGGTAGTCTTCGACACGGAGATGGTAGTACTTGTCGCAAAGACGGTAGTACTTGAGACGAAGACGGTCGCCTTTGCACCGAAGACGGTAGTACTTGACGCAAAGACGGTAGTCTTTCCTCCAAGATGGTAGTAATTGAGACGAAGACGGTAGTCTTTCCTACGAAGACGCTAGTACTTGAGGCGAAGACGGTAGTAATTGCACCGAAGACGACCGTCTACGCATCGAAGACGGCAGGCGCAGCATCAAAGACTACCGTCTTCGATGCAAAAACAACCGGCCTCACTCGCAATCCGCGCTGCCGGCACTCCTCGCCTTGGGCTGGTCTTGTGCTTCGTCATGACATGCTTCCAGCTTTCGGCAGAAACTCTTCGCGTACGATTTTGCCGTTCCTGACGGTGTAAACGCCCACCTCGGACATCTGGAACCGCTTCTTTGATTCTTTCTCCGTCACGTCGATGTCGAATTGCACCACGAACCGATCGTGCGCCACGAATGGGTCGCCCACCTTCTGGCTGTGGACTTCCATGCTGTTTATCCACCAGTCGGTTTTCCCTCGCACCGCATCGATCCCGCGCATCTCGGTCGGGCCGCCATGCGGATTGAACGCTTCCACGCTGACGATATCATCGGCATACAACGTGTTGATTGCTTCCTTCCACGCTTGCTTCCGGCACAACTCCACCACCTTTTTAGCCACTTCTTCCGTACTCATGATGGCCAATCTTTGGCAACACCGCTCGATTCGCAATCGTCTTCAGGTAACATTTTCGTGACGCGCATCAGACCGCGCAGTTTGGGGCCGAGTACGTCTCGCGCAGCGCGCCTTCTGCGCCACTCCTCTCCGCCATCTCCCGTCCGATTTTCTACGCTTTACCCTCGTGCTTTTGCCGCACGTGATAGACAAGATACAAAACGACCGCGGCATTTAGTACCAATACGACCAGCCGCACGGCGGTGAATTGCTGGACCAGCTCATAAATCTCAAGCGGCATGAGCGAACCGGTCGCCACGATCGTCAACCACTCAGCCCAGCGACGTCGGAGAAGCAGCCCCGTTCCCTCAGTCAGAAATAACGCGGCGTAGCCTCCCCCGAGCGCGCTTAATTCCGTTAATTCTTTCGTATGCACCATTTCCAGCTTTCCTAGTAACGCCGCGACAAACCGGTTATCGATGTTAATTGGCGTCCGATCCACCCAGGATCCGACATGCCACGCGACGTCCTTGTGAAACAGACTCATCGCGACACAGACCAGTGCCAGAATCGCCGCACCTTTCACGAACTTGAACACGGCAATCACGAGCAGGGTGACGGCCCCGTTCAAACGGCGCCGTTTTTTACCAGCCACCGGTTCCGATTAGTGCCCTACGGGTGAGCGCCGCTGTACCCGAGACATAAGGGCGCGAGCATGGCTATCATCGAGGTAACCAGAGAGCCGGGACAAGGAAACCGGATCAGACGCTTCGGCCTCGAATGAAGTGCAGAATAAACAGTATCACGGCGATCACTATCAGGATATGGATGAGACCGCCGGCAATATGAAAGGCCAGCCCGCCGAACCAGAACAGTAATAGAAGAATAGCGATGACAAGTAGCATACCTGAAGAATCGGCTGCCGAGGGGTTCCCAGCCGTTTTCTTCCTGCTCGACAGAGCCGTGCGGAGTCGGGTAACCGGTGCGTCGCGCCTGTTGGCTAGAGCGCACGCGTCTCGCGGAGCAGATTATGAAGCGATTAAGGATTCCGACTTCGGATCAGACGCAGCGACTTGGACGATTTCGTTGAATTGCTGGTTAGGTGTAGAGGCGGGTGTCTCACCCGCAGGAGAGAAGAGCGGGAACGGCGGCTCTGCGGGTGGGGACACCCGCCGCTACAATTGAAACCGCCACGAACGAAAAGAATTCGAGCGGTTCAAGAGCTGTAGCTACGAAAAGCTAAGCAGCGGCCACAAACTCAACCTCGAGATTTTCTGACTGAAAGACGAACGCCTCGATGATAATCTTCCGCCGGACGTCATCGCCCAGGAGATCGTCGAAGACCTCTCAAGCCCCTGTCGCTCAATTCACAGAGATCGCGGCGTATCTGAAAAGGTAAAATAGGAACGTGATGTGAGTGTCGTCGGGCCGAACGCGAATGGTCCAGCTTTTCCTTGTCGGTAACCCGCACGCGCGCAACCAGTGGAGGATGGCCTCCGGCTTTCGCGCCTCTAACTGCTTTGCTGCTTTAATGCTTTCTCCACTGAGGCAGCGCGGTAACAGCACCCGCTGCCCCTAGCCGCTGAGGATCGAGTCTGAAGCGCGATCCATCATCTGCTCAGCCGCAGAGTACGGACACGTTTCCTAGAGGAGAGTAGCTAATGGGAGCTACGCAACGCGGAAACTCTCTTTACTTGCCGGCGTCCTTGTTTTTGGCTTCGCCGGGGCGGTAATCTTCCTCCGCGGCGGCGAAAGCTTTCTCGAGGCCGACCATATCTTCGCCGGGCCGCAAGGTATCGAAGGCCTCGGATTCGCGGCGCAGTTCTTCTTCGGAGTAGTTCGCTGCTTTAATCGACAGGCCGATCCTGCGCTCGACTTTATCTACTTTGATGACACGAGCTTCTACTTCCTGGCCGACCTTAAGTACGTCTTTAACTTTGGCCACGTGCTCTTCGCTGAGCTGCGAGATGTGCACCAGACCATCGATGTCATCCTGTAACTGCACAAAGGCGCCAAAGCTCGCCAGTTTCGTGACTTTGCCTTTGACGAGATCGCCAATCTTGTACTTTTGATCGATATTCTTCCACGGGTCCTCACTAAGCTGCTTGATGCCAAGGCTGATCCGCTGATTGACCTTGTCGATGTCAATGACGACCGCTTCTACTTCGTCGTTCTTTTTGAATACCTCGCTGGGATGATTGATCTTGCGTGTCCAACTCAGGTCGGAGACATGGATCATGCCATCGATGCCATCGGCCAGCTCGACGAACGCGCCATAAGCAGTCATGTTGCGAATATGGCCACGCACGTGGCTGCCGATCTCGAATTTTTTCTCAATCTCATCCCACGGGTTCGGCTCAAGCTGCCGCAGACCGAGTGAAATCTTCTGCTCTTCCTTGTTGACGCCAAGTACGACGGCTTCGACTTCCTGGCCGACACTGAGAATATCGGCCGGACGCATGATGCGCTTGGTCCAGGATAGCTCGGAAACGTGGATAAGACCTTCCACTCCTTCCTCGAGCTCGACGAAGGCGCCGTAGGGAACAAGGTTGGTGATCTTACCTCTCACGCGCTGGCCGGCGGGAAAGCGTTCTTCGATCTGGTCCCATGGATTCTTTTGTGTCTGCTTGAGACCTAACGAAACGCGTTCCTTTTCCTTGTTGATGTCGAGAACTACAACTTCGAGTTGCTGACCTACTTTCACCAGCTCGCTGGGATGGCCGAGCCGCCCCCATGTCATATCCGTGATATGGAGCAAGCCATCCATGCCATCGAGATCGATGAACGCGCCGAAATCGGTGAGGTTCTTGACTGTGCCGGTGACGCGGTCGCCGACCTTGACACTATCGAGGAACTTCTGCCGTTTTTCGCTGCGCTCCT
>JAFASN010000084.1 GCA_019244415.1 Verrucomicrobiota bacterium
CACGGTGTACAAAGACAAAAGCTTCACCTTCATCACGAAAAGCCCGCCGGCTGCGGTACTCTTGAAGAAAGCAGCCAATATCGCCGCCGGTTCGAAGGAACCTAACAAGACAAAGGTAGGTAAAGTCACGCGCAAACAGGTGATGGACATTGTGAACACGAAGCGCAAAGATTTGAATTCGCGCAGTGATGAAGCTGCCTTTCGCGTGATCGCCGGTACGGCGCGGCAAATGGGACTGGAGATCGTCGAGTAGTTACTCGATCTCGATTTTAATACCAGCTATCCAGCGCGCGAACAGATTATAGCGCGGCGCGTTATCGCTGATACGCGGGTAATCGGGCGTTTGCTCACGGTTTAGTTTCGCCAGCATTTAAGTACTCCCACCGTTGCAGCGCAATAGGCACGTTGCCGTTTTTCCACACGAAATCGTGAAAGGCGCGCAAGCTAAACTGATCTCGCTGCTTGAGCCTAGCTTCGGCCAGGAACTTCATGATCTGTAGTTTGCCGATCTGGTAGGTCATCGCCTGCCCCGGAGCGGTAGAAAACGCGATCGCTTCCTGCCGTGCCGTTTGTGCATCCATCGGCACGTTTTCCTCGAGGTACTTTGCTGCCTGATCTAACGAGAACTCGCCGAGCGCGAGTTTGACATCCACTTCCACACGCAGCGCGCGCAAACGCATGAAGTTGTAGATGATCTCGCGGGTGTGCGGGCTGTTGTCGAATAGCCCAGCCTGCAACATCATCTCCTCGGCATAGAACCCGATTCCTTCGTTGGCGCCGGAGTCATAGTAATGTCGCCGGATCGGATCGTCCTGCTTCCAGGAAAGACAAAGCTGCAAGTAGTGCCCCGGAATTCCTTCGTGGACGCAGATCGGGCGAGTGTCCATGGCACTCGCGCGCCAGAAGTAGCCGAGGTTGGGCGAAGGCTCAGTCAGATAACGAATGCAGTTCTGGTTCAGGCGCGAAGGCGAAGTAAAATCGTCCGTCTCAGTAAAGCCGAGCGCGCGCAGGTACTCAGGCGTGACTCGAAAGGTGTAATGTTGCACCCAATCGGGGACGCTCAGGATCCCGCGATTCACGAGAAACTTCCGGATTTGCTCTTCGTTCGCCGCGTTCTCCGCGATCCACTTGTCGAGGTTGTCCACCATCTTCAGCGGCGCGAGGTCTTTGTTCCGGTTCTTCTCGTAAGTTTCGAAGGCGACAGCGCGATTCCATTCCTGCCGGCCCATGGCGAGCAGCTCTTCCGGCGCGAACGGCATCAGGGCAACATTGCGCAGGAACCAGACATAAGCGTCACGGCCGAGTGCGGTTTGTTTCGGCAAAGAGGGCAGCCTTTGCTTGAGCTGCTGTTGGAATTTTGCGAGCGCGTCTGCGGCGCGATCGACTGCCGCAGTTAACGTCTGCTGCTCAAGAGTAGTCAACGGCCGAAGTGCAACTGCCATTCTGCCAAGGCGCTCGCGAATCCCATCAAGCGACTGCACCGCCACTTCGGCGAAAGGCGCGGGCGGATTCTTCAGGTTCTCCGAGCCCTCTTGAAGGATCGATGGAATGTTTTCGATGCGGGTCAGGATTTCACGGCTTTGCGCTTGATCGTAAGGTCCGGGGACGGTGAGCGCTTCAGCCAGCGCGGTGAGCGTTTGTTCGATGTAGAAGTTTGGATCGCGTTTCCAGCGCGGGTTGAAGTCAAGCTCATATTTCACGCGTGATAAGGCCGAGCCGATCAGGCGGTAATCTACTTGTTGCGGGATTGTCCATCCTTGGAATTCGATCTTTGCGTAACGATCTTCGAATGCTCTCAGCTGTCGATCGCGTGCATCCATGGAAGCACGCGACCAGTTACGCGTGCCGCCCGGGCGTTCCATGCGGTTTACGTCGTCGCCCGTGAACGGTGCGTACTCAGCCCGCCACTTCCAGAAATCGGCGGCGAGTTGTTGTAGATCCGGGTGCGCAGTGTTTTCCGGCGGCGGCGTAGCTGCGATGAGAAGGAGAGATAATGGGAGAAGGAGCCGAAGGTTCACGGCGCGAGTTTTGTAAAGGCGGTTTCGCGGTAAAAGCAAAATCGCGCCTTACTCCTGAGTACGACAGACAAGTACCGTAAATTTTCTACTTTGACGGGATGGCCGTGGCCTGGAGTTTTGTCGCGTTTTCGCTGAACTGGTCGCGAAAGACGTTCTCCAGCTCGCGATCGTGCGAGATGATCATGTCGGTGTTGTGCCTTTTAACGTCGTCATTCTGCCAGCCTTCGTTCCACCAGCAGAACCCGATGAGCCCCGGCCATTTGCCCGAGAAGATTTCGTCCAGTGCGCCGCGCGCCCAGCTTGCAGCGACGCAATGCTTGTTGTGCAGGTCGCAGCCAAATTCGGCGATGACGAGGGGCTTGCCCGGCGCAACGTGAGTGATGCGCGAGTAGGCGTGGTTTAGCTTCGAGGCGAAGCTTTCGCAGTCATCTTTCGCCTGCGGTGTAAGTGGGCCGTAGATACTAAGGGCGACCCAATCGCAGTACTTATCTCCGGGGTAGTAATCCTCGAACCGGTTCCACTGCGCATCAGGGTCGTCGTCCCAGTTCACGTGCCAGACCCATTGCAGGTTGTGCGCGCCTTCGCTACGCGTTAGGTCAACGATGTGCCGGTATGCTGAAATGTACGTAGCCGGTCCGCGAGCAGCACCGCCGTTCCATTTACCATTCCAGCTAAACCATTTCCCGTTAGGTTCTGTGCCCCACTCGATAAGTACGGGTGAGGCAAAATCCTTAGCTTGTCGCGCCCATTGGCGCAGGTCGGCGTCGAAGTCGCCTTGAATGATTCTCGTTAGGGCAAACATCTTTTCAGCACGCATCTGATCCACTCCGGAGCGCAACATCAAACGAATGTATGGAATTTTTCCCAAGTGCCGAATCCACGCGCAGGTGCTTGCCGGAAAGGCACGCGATTCAAACCAGTTGTCTGAAAAATAGACCCAGGTCGCTTTCGATCCGACTGTACTCTCGTACTTTATGACGTCAGCAGCGGTGACGTCGTGTTCCGTCGGATCGTGCGTGTCGGTGCCGACACCATCGTAATAGACGCCCTGGTAAAGTTTGCCCGCGGGCGGGGGAGCGATCGGCGCCGCGCAACAACTCGCCGCGAGGACAACGGCAGCGCCGGAAAGCTGACAGCCGTTGAGCGTTAACCTTCCCAAAAGAACTTTGTCGGGCGCTCGATCTCTGCCGGAAGACTTTTGTGCACCGGGCAGTTGAGCGCAGCTTTTTCGAGCGCGGCGCGGTGCTCCGAATCCGGTGGCAACGGTACATGAACTTCTGAGGGCAATCCAACAATGCGCCGCGGCGCGTCGCTGGACATTTGCTTTTGCACAGAGACTTTCATGCCGCGCAGGTCGAGCCCGAGTTCTTCGGCTTTCATTCCCATGATCGTACTCATGCAAGTGCCGAGGGCGGTGGCCACAAGATCGGTCGGTGAAAACGCTTCGCCCTTGCCTTTGTTATCACTCGGCGCGTCAGTGTCGATGCGCGATTGGGAAGGGCCGTGTGTCGCCTCGCAATGGAGGTCGCCGGTGTACTCAACGGAAACGTTGACCATCCGGCAGTATGGCGTCTGCCTTGCGAGTTGTCATGCGCGCGAACAACGCGCGCGCGCCGTACTCTCATCAGTGATCGAGTGGATGCCCTTTCGCCAGCAATTCGACCACGCTGATCACCATGTAGACGACCGGCCATGCGGCCGCGAGTACGACGAGGCCGAAGACAATCATCTCGGTCTTGCGTTCGCGCGCAGAGGCAAGGAGGAACTCGCGTGTGAATTCATTGAAGCGGCGGCCCTCCGGTTCGCCTTCATCACCTGAAGCCGACCAGAAGTCGTGCCACCGTCCAATTCCTGAGTGGAAGAAACACTCGGTGTGTGGAAATCTCCTGCGGCCGTTCTCGCGCGGGCAGGTCGGTTTCATCGGTTTCGATGCGTAGCTTGGACAGTGCCAAGATGCCACAACGCGGCGAAACCGAAAGCGCCAGTTAGTGCGGCGCGGCTTTTATCGAGTCACGATGGCAAGCCGCACTACGTCGTCGCTCACGCGGCCGACGAAGTACAACGCCGTCCTGCCGGAAAAGTACAGCGGGTAAAGCACGTACGGCACGTCATCAACGCGAACGGGGTTGCGCCAATCGATTCGGATCGGTCGCGCGAACGTATGCGCCACAATGGACGTGTACTCCGGGTCAACAGGTTCCCATCCGGGAACGCGCACTCCACGGTAGGTGGCATAGTGAACGCCACTGCCGGTCGGCTGGATTAGCTCTGCTTCCGCCCGGCCGGTCTCGACAATATCGCGCGGGCGAAAAGCGAGCTCCAGATCAGGGCCGCCCCAGTAGCTAAGGTTGATCGGCTGATCCACGCTCACGTCGATGATGTCGAATTTCGTCCGCTGAGGCGGTGGTTGCGCAGCTCGCGGGCTTGTCATCGCCCCGGGCGAATTCGCATTTTCATACACGGCAGCTTCCGCGGGTGAGAGCGTCAGCTTCGGATCGTGGAGCGAGCGGATGAGAGAATCGGAAGCGCCTTGTGCGCGCAAAACGGCGTCCTGCGATGCGTCGAGCGGATGAGCGATTTTGCGCTCCGATGCGATGGAAACGATGGATGACTCCGGCTCATGTGCGCGGACGAGCAGGGAGAGCTCGCGGAAGTCGATTGGGCGAGCAAAGGCGGGAATCGCGGCAGCGCAGGTGAGTAGCGCGATTGTGATTGTTAGTAGTTTGTGGGGTTTCACACTTCTATTTCTAGCAATTTTAGGCGGCAAATTGCGAGCATAAAATGTTGTCAGCCACTTTCCGCGTTACCGCGAACTGTCGTTGCGGTCCTATTCTGGCGTTTCGTAGGGCGGTTCGTCGGTGGCGATGGGCGTGATCTGTGCCGGCGGATTGATGACGTTGAATACGGCGGCCGCGGCGATCCCACCGGCAAAGTTCGCGACGAGATAAATCCAGAGATTATGCCAGATGGAAATGCCGAGCAGCGAAATGCCGAGGGCCACTGCGGGATTGAATGCGCCGCCTGAAATGTCGCCCACGGCAAACGCGCCGGCCATTACCGTCATTCCAATTGCCAGTCCGTAGAAGGAATTGCCGGACGTGCCTTCCGCCGTCGCGGCGTTCAGCACGACGTAAACGAGGGCGAAAGTAAAAAGAAATTCAGCGAGAAGGGCCGGCCCGATCTTCGGGGCGATAGCGGTGATCGGTGCGCCTCCGCGAAGAACTTTGCTCACCAGCAATGCAGCGACTGCCGCGGCGATAAATTGCGCAATCCAGTATGGAACGGCGTCGCCCGGCTTCAGCTTTCCCCGAATGAGTACGCCGAGGGTGACGGCAGGATTGTAGTGCGCTCCGGAGATATGGCCGCCGGCGAACACCATGACCATCAGCGCCGCTCCGATCGCAAGCGGCGCGATGACGCCGGCCGCAGCGCCAATGCCAGTGCAGCCGACTGTTAGCACAAGGAAAAATGTGCCGATAAATTCTGCGACATATTTGTTCATTACCAGAGGTGCTAACCGAAACTGCTCGGCCAATGCAAGCGGCGAGTGAACACGCCACTTCGTGAAGCGCAGCACGCCGTTGACAAGCGCGTCTTCGCTCTTACTTTACCGGCCTTTTCGCCGCAGGAGAGCTGGGGCTCGCTTGAACTGCACAAACGTATGTCACAAAACCGCAGTAAACGTTACCGCGCGTCCGCCGAGCAGGTGGACCGAAAAAAGGCTTACAGCCTGAACGACGCCGTCGCGACGTTGAAGAAGTTTCAGCCGACGAAGTTCGATCAGACTGTGACGGTATCCTTCCGCCTCGGCGTTGATCCGAAACAATCAGATCAAATGGTGCGTGGCACATGCCCCCTTCCGCATGGCAGCGGCAAACAGGTGCGCGTGCTCGTTTTCGCCGAAGGCGCGCCGGCCACTGCCGCGAAGAACGCGGGCGCTGAGTACGTGGGCTTCAAAGACTTGATTCAAAAAGTACAAGAGGGTTTCCAGGATTTCGATGTGGCGGTGGCGACTCCAGCGGCGATGGCCGAAGTACGCAAACTCGGCAAGGTGCTTGGCCCGCGCGGTCTGATGCCGAACCCAAAAACTGGTACGGTGACTGACGATACGGCAAAGGCAGTGCAGGAAGTGAAAGCCGGCCGCGTGGAATTTAAACTGGACAAGAATGGCAACGTCGCCGTGCCGGTGGGAAAGTTTTCCTTCGCTGAAAACCAGCTGGTAGAGAATGGCAACGCGGTCATCGAAGCGGTGGTGCGTGCGCGCCCAGCGACGGCGAAAGGACGTTACCTTGAGGGAATGACGTTGAGCGCGACAATGTCGCCCGGTGTGCACGTCGATCCTACGCCGTACTTAAGTGTTTAACGAGGAGCATAACCAATGTCTAAGTACCAAGCACGAAAATCTGACCAAACAGGAAAGTACGGAACGGACCCGTTAGGACTAACTCGGAGTAAAGCGAGCTTAAGTACGGTTGCAGAGTGTGCGTCTCTCGACTATCAACTCTCAACGATCAACTAACTACCGATGCGTCCCGAAAAAGCGAACATCGTTTCTGATTTAAGCGAGAAACTGAATCGCTCGCCTTTTCTCCTCGTCGCCGATTACCAGCGCATGAAGGTGGGTCAGTTTGGCGAGCTGCGAAATCGCCTTGCGCCGGCCGGGGCCGAAGTACGCGTGGTGAAGAACAGCTTTCTCAAGCGCGCGATGAGCGACTCCGGATTACCCGAGGTCGCTGCGAACTTAAGCGGTCAGACCGCGATCGTTGTAGGCGAGAACGATGTTGCGCCGGTGGCCAAAATCCTGAAGGCGTTCGCGGCTGAATTCAAGATCGCGTCGCTGAAGGTGGGTGTGGTGGACAAGTCAGTCATGTCCACCGAGCAGATCGAGACGCTGGCGGATTTGCCGTCGCGCGAGGTTTTGCTTGGCCAATTACTCGGCCTGCTTATGTCGCCGATGACGCAACTCGCGCGTTTGCTCAATGAGCCAGGCGCGTCATTAGCGAGATTACTCAATGCGAAAGCAGACAAGGAGGGCAAACCCGCGGAAGCTGCGGGGTGAGAGACAGCTAAGGAAAGCAGGAACGCAGGAAATAAAATTAACTATCCTGCTTTCCTGCGTTCCTAAGAGATACAGGGGCGCAGCGAATAACAACAGAACAACCTGTCCGACCCGGTGGCTGTCGGGTTTAATTCCGCGGAAGCTTCTGCGGGCGGCGATTGGAGGAAACTAAAATGGCAGATACAAATGCAATTGTGGAGCAACTCAGCGGACTGACTGTCCTCGAAATTGCTGGACTCGTAAAACAACTCGAAGAGAAATGGGGCGTAAGCGCAGCCGCGCCAGTAGCAATGGCCGCAGCGCCGGCTGCTGGCGGAGCAGCCGCAGCACCCGCGGCTGAAGAGAAAACCACCTTCGATGTTATCCTGAAGGAAATGGGCGGGAACAAAATCGGCGTCATCAAGGAAGTACGCGGCGCAGTCCCGGGACTAGGCCTCGCTGAAGCGAAAGCGCTCGTAGAAGGCGCGCCCAAGACAATCAAGGAAGGTGTGACCAAAGCCGAAGCCGAAGAGATGAAGAAGAAGATCGAAGCGGCCGGCGCGAAGGTTGAAATAAAGTGACGCGCTAGCGCCATCCTGGGGCGAAGTCGAAGGATCTCTTTTTTAGCGACGGATAAACACAGATTGACACGGATGCCGAGGCCGGTCGTTGACCGCAGCGAGATGCGATCTGTATTAGATCTGTGTAAGTCTGTGGCTGGCATGGCTTCCTGCGTTCGTTTCTGCACCCGATGTGACCGGCTGACCGCATAGCGGATTCGCCCGCGAGAAGCGCTACCCCTTTCCCGAGTTCGCCCAAAAAATAGAGCTTGTCTTTTTAAGATTATTCTGGGCTTACTCAGATTGTGCACTGTGCACATAGGCGCGTTTGTGCCGTCCTGAGCTTCGCTGTTATCGGGATCGTTTCAGGCTACGCACAAACGCCAGGCACGGTTGATCTCAGCTTCAATGCATCGCTGGGAGTTTTGCCCGGCTTCCCCGTTTCAGGTGATTCACTTGCAATCCAGCCCGACGGACGCGTGTTGATCGGCGGTATGTTCCAGAATGGAACTGGAAATAATATCTCGACAAGCTTCGCCAGACTCTTCGCAGATGGCAGCCTGGACCCAACCTTCAATGTGGGCAGCGGCACTGATGGTGATGTGGTGTCAATTGCTTTACAGCCCGACGGCAAGGCGGTCGTTGGGGGATGGTTTTCGCATGTTAATGGCACGGCACGGAACTTCGTCGCGAGAATTACCCCGGAGGGAACTCTCGATACGACATTCAACGCGCTCAGCGGTATTACGGAAAGCGGGCCCGATTTTAGCGGGAATTCCGGCACCGTCAGCGCCATCGCGGAGCAACCCGACGGCAAACTGATCATTGGCGGCCAGTTCGACCAAATAAATGGAGTGGCCCACGGAAATATCGCACGGCTCAACATCGACGGGACGGTAGATGATGCTTTCGGCGCAAGTGTCACGGGCGGGACTTACACCGTGAATTCCGTCGCTGTACAATCGGACGGGAAGATTCTGGTCGGCGGCGACTTCACTGAAGTCGATGGTGTAGCGTGCAATTACATCGCGCGGTTGAACTCGGATGGGAGCCTCGATGCGACTTTTCGGCCGACTATCGCTGGGGCTGGCGCTGTTGTTTTGTATAGCATTGCTGTTGAAATCGACGGCAAGATATTGTTGGGTGGAAATTTCACGGTACTAAACGGTGTTACGCGTTATGGGTTCGCGCGACTGAATAGCGACGGTAGCCTCGATACTACCTTCAATAGAAACAGCTCGGCAACTGATACAGTTTTTACAATCTTGCCGCTGCCTACCGGCGAATATTTGATCGGCGGGAACTTCACTGTCGTAAATGGCACTCAACGCAATTACGTGGCCAGACTCAATGCTGATGGGAGCGTTGATCCATTGTTCGATCCAGGAACCGGCCCTGATAACGCGGTCTGGACGGTTGCGCCTTCGCCGGGCGGGAAAGTACTTGTCGGGGGACGGTTTTCACAAGTGGACGGGGCCGCGCGCTTCCGCGTCGCGAGGTTGAACTCCGACGGCACGCTCGATACCACCTTCGTTCCTCCCTCGGGAGACATAACGAATCCGGAGTACAATCTGTGGTCGCTGGCTGTGCAAAGTGATGGCGAGGTGATCGTGGGCGGGGAATTCGGCGGAAGTACCGGCCCAGTTCGCTGCCTGGAAAGATTGAAGGCCGACGGTAGCTTGGACAACGCGTTCACCGGTGATGCCACAAACGATGTTCTGGCGCTAGCGCTTACCCCCGACGGTAAGATTTTGCTCGGCGGCTACTTCTACGGAGTGGACGGAATTGCACGAACCGCCATCGCGCGAATTAATTCCACCGGCGCTTTAGATATAAGCTTCAATGTCGGCAGTGGTCCAGATAGTGACGTAGAAAGCGTCGCAATCCAGGGTGACGGTAAGATCCTTATCGGCGGGTTTTTCAACCAGGTAAACGCAATCTCACGTTCCGGAATTGCCCGGTTAAATGGCGACGGGAGCCTCGACACTACGTTTCAGCCGGGTAGCGGTGCAGGCTCGTTGGCAGTTGGGAAGATAATCATTCAACCAGACGGAAAAGTGATTGCCGCCGGACACTTCACTCACTTTGACGGAGTTGTCGAAGCTCATCTCGTGCGACTGAACGCAGACGGAAGCGTTGATCGTACATTCAGCGCAGCTATCGGCGCGTTGAATGAAATCGACAGCATAGCTTTGCAGCCAGATGGCGGGATCGTCCTTGGCGGGTGCGTTCGGGCCGACAACGGCGCCGCGTCGGATTTCGCCGTACTCAGGCTCAAGAGTGACGGCAGCCTTGACGGCACATTCAACCGCGCCGCGGCGGACGGATTCGTCTTCGGAGTTGCCGTGCAGAGCGACGGCAAGATCGTAATTGGTGGTTATTTTGCCAACGTGAATGGCGCGCCGTTGAGCGGTATCGCCCGATTAAATGCGGATGGGACAATCGACGGTAGCTTTCCGGGTCAAGTAGGCACCGATCAGTTTGATGGCGTCAATTGTGCTGCTGTTAAATCCGACGGCAAGCTAGTTATCGGAGGCAACTTCACTCAAGTCGGCTCCCTGACACGCAACGGGATTGCGCAAATCAACGGTTCGATGGGTAACTCTGGGATCCTTGGCAATATCTCAACCCGCGTTTGGGCAGGCAGTGGCAATGATGTGCCGATCGCGGGGATGGTGATTGGCGGGAGCAGCACGAAGCCCGTGTTGTTTCGCGCGTTGGGACCTACGCTGACACGTTTCGGCGTTTCTGGGGCGCTAGCGAATCCCACACTTGAGCTGCATGATTCCTCGGGAGCTGAGATCGCGTTCAATGATGATTGGGCGAACGCTGCGAACGCGAGCTCGATCCCTCCGAAGTACCGTCCGCCCAACCCGCTCGAGTCGGCGATCTACACCAGCCTCAATCCAGGCGCATACACCGCAATCGGGCGCGGCGTCGCTAACAGTACAGGTGTCACGTTGATGGAGGCGTACGATATGGCCCCGAGTGCGCCCGGTAGCGCGCGCTTGATTAATATCTCCACCCGGGGGTTTGTCGGCACAGGCGACAACGTCATGATCGCTGGCCTGGTGATTCAATCCAACAGCGAGAGTGTGCTGTTGCGGGCACTGGGTCCGACGCTGGCGCAGTTTGGCATCAACAACCCGCTACCGAGTACAACGCTCGAGCTGCATAATGCAAACGGCATGCTGCTCAGCTCGAACACCGGCTGGAAAAGTACGCAGGAAGTGGAGATTGCGGCCAGCGGCAAGGCGCCGGCCAACGACACTGAGTCGGCCATGATCGTGACACTCGCGCCGGGCAATTACACAGCCGTTGTCCGGGGAGTGAACAACGCCACCGGCATTGCCCTTGCCGAGGTTTATGGTCTGAACTGAGACCCGCAGCTTGGCACGGAATGGGCCCGACAACTCGCCGGTCGCGCAAATTCAGTCATCCACCGAAAAACATTTGGTTGCGCTATCGGCTTGTTCGTGGCATAGATTCCGCTCGTTAAGAATAAGGAAGTTTATTTTTAACCCGGCGGAGAACGGAGAACATCTAAACTGGCAACGAAACGGTGGCTTTGTCGAATTTGACATGCTGCTGATTCGCTGCCATTTTTGTCGTCTTCGCCGGAAGCCGTACCGTCGCGATCACCCTCGTCCGGAAAGCTGGCTGGAGACGTAACTTTCCCCCCGGAAACTCACCGCGTTCCCCCTGACGCTGTCGAGTGGCCACCCTTAGCAATAATTTATTTATGTCAGAACGGGCAGAACGCATTCATTTCGGAACCATCAAGGAAGGCACGGAGCCGCCGAATCTCATTGAGGTGCAGTTGAACTCCTACGTTGAGTTTCTGCAAAAGGACGTGCCGATCGCCAAGCGCAAGAACCACGGTTTGCAAGCCGTGTTCAAAGAGGTTTTCCCGATCGAAAGCTACGATGAAAAAGCCGTACTCGACTTCAGCCATTATGAAATCGGCGAGCCGAAGTTGGCGGCGCTCGAGGCGCAGCGGGAAGGACAAACTTACAGCGCGCCGCTCCACGTCACCTTTCAGCTGCGCGAGGACAAGGCGGTAAAGGAAGAGAAAGTTTACATGGGCGAAATTCCGCTCATGACGCCGCAGGGCACGTTCGTGATCAATGGCGCGGAGCGCGTGGTGGTTTCGCAGCTGCATCGCTCACCGGGTATCGCCTTCGAATCGTCGGTGCACCTGAACGGCAAGGTGCTTTACAGCTTCCGCATCATCCCCGACCGCGGCTCATGGATCGAAGTACAGTTCGACACGGCTGATCTGCTTTACATCTATCTCGATCGGCGCAAACGGCGCCGCAAGTTTCTCGCCACCACATTCCTCCGCGCGCTTGGCTACGGCAGCGACGAAGAAGTAATCAAGCTTTTCTATAACATCGAGACGCTAAAGCTCAGCGACAAGCTCGATGAAGAGATGCTCGCGACCAAGGTGCTCACGGCTGAAGTACGCGATGGCGACATTACCGTCGCGCGCGCTTTCGAGCCCCTGACACTCGCGACGGTGCGCCAGATCATGGCACTCGGCACCAAGGAAGTACAGGTCATCGACATCTCGCAGGATGACACAGTCGTAAAGGCGCTTAAGAAAGACCCCGCGCACGACCAGGAAGAAGCGCTGAAAGATATCTATCGGCGGTTGCGTCCGGGCGACCCGCCGACGGTCGCGAATGCGCGTGCTTTGCTCAAGCGGCTGTTTTTTGATCCGAAAAAGTACGACCTCGGGCGGGTCGGTCGCTACAAAATTAACGAGAAGCTCGGGATCAATGTCGATCTCAACGAGCGGATCCTTACTGACAAGGATTTCATCGCCGCGATAAAGTACCTCATCAATCTCCGGCGCGGCGAGGGGACGCTTGATGACATCGATCACCTCGGCAGCCGCCGTGTTCGAACTGTCGGCGAGTTGCTGGCGAATCAATGCCGGGTCGGCTTGGCGCGGACGGAACGGCTCGTGAAAGAGCGCATGACGTTATTTGACATCAACATCGATGGGATGACGCCACAGAAGCTGATCAATCCCAAGGCGCTGAGTGCGGTCATTCGCGACTTCTTTGGCCGGTCACAGCTTTCGCAGTTCATGGACCAGACAAACCCGCTGGCGGAGCTTACCCATAAGCGGCGCCTTTCCGCCCTTGGGCCAGGCGGACTTTCGCGCGACCGCGCCGGCTTCGAAGTTCGCGACGTCCACCCATCGCACTATGGCCGTATTTGCCCGATCGAAACGCCGGAAGGCCCGAACATTGGCCTGATTAGTTCAATGTCCACTTTTGCCCGGATCAATGAGTTCGGCTTTATCGAGACGCCGTACCGGAAAGTAGTTAACGGGCGAGTGACTGATGAAGTGGACTACCTGACCGGTGATCGTGAAGAGAGCTTCCTCGTAGCCCAAGCTAACGCGCCGATCGATGGGCACGGCCGATTTACCGGTGAGAAAGTATCAGTCCGCTATCGCGGTGATTTTCTCGAAGTAGAGCCATCGAAGGTGAACTACATGGACGTATCACCCAAGCAGCTTGTCTCTGTCGCCGCTGGTCTCATTCCATTTTTGGAGCACGATGACGCGAACCGCGCGCTCATGGGCTCGAATATGCAACGACAAGGCGTGCCGCTGATCGTCTCGGAATCGCCGCTCGTCGGTACAGGTCTTGAGGCAAAAGTTGCCCGTGACTCCTACGCCGTGGTACTCGCGGCCGAGAGCGGCAAAGTGGCGTCAGTCACAGCCGAACAGATCATCGTCACGAAAGACGGTCACATTCCAGAGAGCCGGAAGAAGCTGAAAACTGATCACGAGGCAGGCATTCATGTTTACGAGTTGCGCAAGTTCATGCGCTCCAATGCCGGCACTTGTGTGAACCAGAAGCCGATTGTGCGCAAAGGTCAGCACGTGAAGAAGGGCCAGGTCATCGCTGATGGACCGAATACACAACAGGGCGAGCTTGCCCTCGGTCGCAACGTGCTTGTCGCCTTCATGCCGTGGAATGGCTACAACTTCGAAGATGCGATCATGATCTCGGAGAAAGTAGTGAAGGAAGATATTTATACTTCCATTCACATCGATGAGTTTGAGATTGGAGCACGCGATACAAAGCTCGGGCCGGAAGAAATCACGCGCGACATCCCGAATGTCAGTGAAGAAGCGCTGCGCAATCTCGGGCCGGATGGCGTAGTTCGAGTCGGCGCTGAAGTGAAGCCGGGAGATATTCTGGTCGGCAAAATCACCCCGAAGTCTGAAACCGAGCTCGCCCCGGAGGAACGGCTGCTGCGCGCCATCTTTGGCGAAAAAGCCGCCGACGTAAAAGATACATCGCTTACTGTTCCTTCCGGTACTTACGGCATTGTCATGGACGTAAAAGTATCTTCCCGCCGTGAAGTATCACGCGAGAAGCTCACGCCGACTGAGACGAAGCGGCAGCTAAAGGCGATTACGGAAGACCATCGCAAGAAGAAAGAAGAGCTGACTGAGCAGCTTACTGATTCACTATCGAATATTCTCCTGGGCGAGAAGATTCCGCTCGACGTGGTTAATGCCGAGACGGGCGAGATTATCATTCCCGCGAACCGGAAGATCACCAAGACGCTTCTGCGCAAGCTGGCCAATGTACACGACCATATTGAGATCGATCCTTCGCCCATTCGTAACAAAATCCGCGAGATCATTGCTTCTTACGAACACAAGTTCGCCGAGCTTGAGCTGGAACGTGAACGTGCGCTGGATCGAGTGGAGAGCGGCGATGACATCGATCCCGGCATCATCAAACAAGTTAAGGTTTATATTGCGAGTAAGCGCAAACTGTCCGTCGGCGATAAAATGGCCGGCCGGCATGGTAACAAAGGTGTCGTCGCTCGGATCGTCCCCGAAGAAGACATGCCATTCCTGGCTGACGGTACGCCGGTTGAAATCGTACTAAATCCGTTAGGTGTACCCAGTCGAATGAACGTAGGCCAGGTACTGGAGACGCATCTTGGAGTCGCGGCCAAGGCGCTCGGCTTTAAAGTAGCTACTCCTGTGTTTGACGGTATCGCCGAATCGAAGATTCGCGAGTACCTCAAGGACGCAAAGAAGATCGACGGCTTTACCTGGGTACAAGAAAATGGCAAGGCGCGGCTGTTTGATGGCCGGACCGGCGATGCCTTCGACCAGGAAGTAGTCGTTGGCTACATCTACATGATGAAGCTCGGCCACCTTGTCGCGGACAAGATTCACGCGCGCGCGGTTGGCCCGTACTCACTGGTCACGCAGCAGCCACTGGGCGGCAAGGCGCAATACGGCGGACAGCGTTTCGGCGAGATGGAAGTGTGGGCGCTCGAAGCGTATGGTGCTGCTTATACGTTGCAGGAGTTGCTCACGGTCAAGTCGGACGACGTGCAGGGCCGGACCAGAATCTATGAGTCGATTGTCAAGGGGGACAACTCACTCGAAGCCGGTACTCCGGAATCTTTCAACGTGCTGATCAAGGAAATGCAAAGCCTGGGCCTGGACGTCAAAGTCGGTGGCCAGGCGCCGAGCAGCGTTTTTGATACGGCGAGCTAACGAACTAATCAATTTCAGCAGCTAACGAGAAATAATTAATTAATGAACGAACATTCCTGGCGAGAGCTGGTAGGTGAAGAAAGAGCGGTCGGTTTTGATCAGGTCGCAATCGGTGTGGCTTCGAGCGATACCATGCGCTCGTGGAGCAAGGGCGAAGTAAAGAACCCGGAGACGATTAACTATCGCACCTTTAAGCCGGAGAAAGGTGGATTGTTTTGCGAGCGCATTTTCGGGCCGACTCGCGATTGGGAATGTTCTTGCGGAAAGTACAAGCGAATCAAGCACAAGGGCGTTATTTGCGATCGCTGTGGCGTGGAGGTGACGCTGGCGCGAGTACGCCGCGAACGCATGGGCCACATCGAATTGGCGGTGCCTGTGTCTCACATCTGGTTCTATAAGTGCATGCCCTCGCGGCTTGGATTGATGCTGGACATGAGCGCGCGGCAACTTGAGCGCGTGATCTACTACGAGGATTACATTGTGGTTGATCCAGGCCAGACGCCACTACAGAAAACCCAGCTACTTAATGAGGTAGAGTACCGCGAAGCGCAGGAGCAGTACGGTGAAGCTTTTGTTGCTGGGATGGGCGCGGAAGCGGTCAAGAAGCTGCTGGCGGAAATAGACCTGCACAAGCTCAATAAGGAACTGGAGCAGGCCATGGGTAACACCAAGAGCAAACAGATTCGCAAGAAGCTGGCGAAACGCCTGAAGTTGGTGCAGGGCTTCATCTCTTCGCACGCGCGTCCTGAGTGGATGGTGCTTGAGGTACTGCCGGTCATTCCGCCGGACTTGCGCCCGCTTGTGCCACTCGAAGGCGGACGTTTCGCTACCTCGGATCTGAATGACCTCTATCGCCGCGTCATTAACCGCAATAACCGCCTGAAGAACCTGCTTCAGCTTAAGACGCCCGACGTCATCATCCGCAATGAGAAGCGCATGCTCCAGGAAGCGGTCGATGCGTTGTTTGATAATGGGCGGCATGGGCGGGCTGTCACCGGCGCAGGCAACCGGCCGCTGAAGTCACTCAGCGATATGCTGAAGGGGAAAGGGGGCCGCTTCCGCCAGAACTTGCTCGGTAAACGTGTCGATTACTCCGGCCGTTCGGTCATCGTGATCGGTCCGGAACTAAAGCTACATCAGTGCGGTTTGCCGAAGAAAATGGCTCTGGTGTTGTTCGAGCCTTTCATTATCCGGCGACTGAAAGACCTGGGTTACGTACACACGGTGCGCAGCGCGAAAAAGATGATCGAGCGGCAAACGCCGGAAGTGTGGGACATTCTCGATGAAGTGACGCGCGGGCATCCGGTGCTGCTCAATCGCGCGCCGACGCTGCATCGTCTTTCAATCCAGGCGTTCGAGCCGCAACTGATCGAAGGTGAAGCGATCCGCATTCACCCGCTCGTTTGCACGGCCTACAACGCTGACTTCGATGGCGACCAGATGGCGGTGCATGTTCCGCTATCGGTCGAAGCACAGATGGAAGCGCGCATGCTCATGCTCGCTCCGAATAACATTTTTTCGCCGTCGAGCGGCAAACCGATCACCACGCCCTCGCAGGACATCACGCTGGGTTGCTATTACCTCACGCAGCAGCCGCGTCGTGCTGCCGGAGCGGACGGCGAGGGGCGGTTGCCACTGTTTTCTGATCCAGTCGAGGTGGAGTTCGCGATGGCCGAAGGCTCGGTTAAAACTCACGACCGCATCCGTTTTCAGAATCCGGATTTCGGTCGCGACACAATTTACGGCAGCAAGGATTCGCGCGTGATCGAGACGACGGCGGGGCGTGTCATTTTCAATCAGATTTGGCCGAAGAACATGGGCTTTTTCAATAAGCCGGCAGGCAAAAAGCAGCTCAGCGACATTATTTGGCGTTGTTACCAGGTCGCGGGGCCTGAAGGGACGGTCGAGACGCTCGATCGGTTAAAGGAGCTCGGCTTCCGCGAAGCGACGAAGGCAGGTGTCTCGATCGGCATTTCGGACATGATCATCCCGAAAGAGAAGGAGATCGAGTTGCAGAATGCCTACAAACAAATCCGCACGGTCGAGCAGCAGTATCGCAAAGGCATTATCACTGATGGCGAGCGCTACAATAAGATTATCGACATCTGGACACATGCGGGCGACGAGATCTCAAACGTCATGTTCCGGACGCTGGAGCATAATGACGGGCGCAAGGAGCTGAATCCTGTTTATCTAATGGTTGATTCAGGGGCGCGCGGAAACCGGCAGCAGGTGCGCCAGCTTGCCGGGATGCGTGGATTGATGGCGAAACCGAGCGGCGAAATCATCGAGCGACCGATTACTTCGAACTTCCGTGAAGGTCTCACCGTACTTGAGTACTTCATCTCCACGCACGGCGCGCGCAAGGGTCTGGCTGACACCGCGCTGAAAACGGCAGATTCAGGCTACCTCACGCGCAAGCTGGTCGATGCTGCACAGGACGTAATCATTAATGAAGAAGACTGCGGCACGGTGAACGGCATCACTGTTCGTTCTATCTACGAAGGTGACGAAGAAGTGGTTGACCTGGCTCAACGCATTATCGGGCGGGTAAGCTGCGAGACGATCGCTGATCCAGTGGATAAGAAAAAGAAAATAGTGAAAGCGAACCAGCTCATCGATGAAAAGATCGCGGCAGATTTGCAGCGCATTGGGGTGGAGAGCCTGAAAATTCGCTCTGTACTCACCTGCGAATGTGGCCGTGGTGTTTGCGCGATGTGTTACGGCCGTAATCTGGCCACAGGTCAGTTTGTCAAGCTGGGCGAAGCGGTGGGAATCATCGCCGCGCAATCGATTGGCGAACCGGGCACGCAGTTAACGATGCGCACCTTCCACATCGGCGGCACAGCGAGCCAGACTTTCAAGCAGCCGATCGTGAAGGCAAAGAACGACGGCCACATTCAGTTCAATGATTTACGGACAGTACAGGCGCTCGATGGCAGCTGGATTGTATTGAATAAGAACGGCTCGATCAGCGTGCACAATGCCGAAGGCCGTGAGCTCGAGCGCTACAATGTGGTGATCGGCTCAGTTGTTTCCAAAGCCGACAACGCCGAGGTCAAGAAAGGTGAAACTTTCGTGCAATGGGATCCATACAACGTGCCCATCCTGACCGAGCAGTCCGGCACTGTCGAGTTCCGCGACATGATCGCGGGTGTCACGATCAAGCGTGACGTTGACGAAGCGACCGGCCTGATGGGAACGGTCATCATCGAGCACAAGGAAGATTTGCATCCGCAGATCGTAGTTGTCGGTGAGAAGAAGGAAGTGGTTGCCAGCTACTCGATTCCAGCGGGCGCACACGTCGTTGTTGAAGAAGGCGACAAGGTGCGTGCTGGTGCCTTGTTAGCCAAGACACCGCGCAAGGTGGCGAAGACGAAAGATATCACCGGCGGTCTGCCACGCGTGGCGGAGTTATTTGAAGCGCGGCGTCCGAAGGATGCGGCCGAGATCGCGAAGATCGATGGAATTGTGGAAATGGGCGGTACTGTACGCGGAAAACGGCGGCTGATTCTTAAGGACGTGGACACCGGGTCGGAGGAGGAGCACCTCATTCCGCTCACCAAGCACGTGATTGTTTTCAAGGGCGACTTCGTCCGGAAAGGCCAGCAGCTCACGGAAGGACCTGTTGTGCCGCACGAGATCCTGGAGATTTGCGGGCCGCAGGATTTGCAGGAGCACCTCGTGAACGAAGTACAGGAAGTTTACCGGCTCCAAGGTGTTGAGATTAACGACAAACATATTGAAATCATCGTGCGGCAGATGCTGCGCAAGGTGAAGATTACCGATCCGGGCGACACGACACTGTTATGGGGTGACCAGGTCGATAAGCTGGAGTTTGAGGAAGAGAACAAGCGTGTCACTGAACAAGGTGGTAAACCGGCGGAAGCAGTGCCGGTATTGCTCGGAATCACCAAGGCTTCGCTCGAGACCGACAGCTTCATCTCGGCTGCATCGTTCCAGGATACCACGCGGGTGCTGACGGAAGCCGCGACACTTGGCAAAGTGGACAGGTTGCGCGGATTCAAGGAAAACGTGATTATGGGTCATCTGATTCCCGCGGGGACGGGATTCCCGCGTCACCGCGAGATTCGTCTGGTCGAGAAAGGCGAGCCGGTAGGCGCAGCGGTGATGGAAGAAAACGAACCGCAGCCGGCGATCGGATAGTTATTTGCGGCTGAGTTGAATTGTGAGACGTCGAACCGGTTTTGCGCTGGTTCGACGTTTTGCTTTTATAAGTACGAGCATCGTAGGTATGGGCAGAGCGTAGTACAATCGCCACGGAGTTTTGTATAGTGTCCATCGCAACCAAGACCGGCGACAAAGGCGAGACATCGCTGATGTATGGGCGCCGTGTGCCCAAGGAGGATTTGCGCGTGGAGAGCTACGGGAGTGTTGATGAGCTGAACAGCGCACTCGGGCTGGCGCGGGCGGCAGCACAAAGCGAGTTCGTTCGGGAAGAACTTCTTGCGGTGCAAAAAGAGTTGATCACCGTGATGGGCGAGCTCGCGACCTCCCCGGAAGACCTCGAGCGGTATCACAGCGACAATTTCCCCGCGACAAGCAGTGCGATGGTCGATCGGGTGACGGCGGTGATCGACGACATTGAATCGCATCACACCATAAAGAAAGGCTGGGTAATTCCCGGTGCATCATTCGGGCCGGCGTGCCTGGACCTGGCGCGAACCGCGTGCCGGCGAGCGGAGCGTCGTGTCGCCTCGCTGCAACATCCCAACGCTGAAATTCTGCGCTATCTCAACAGAGTGTCGGATCTGTGCTGGCTACTTGCGCTGTCGGAGGGAGGCGCGGCGCAGAGTTAATCAAGAAAGATTTTCCGTGCACGCCGACGGGCATGCCTGTTTCCGGGCAAATTGACTTTCGCAACTTGCGCATCAGGCGATGCAAGCGCGCGAATTTGCTCGACCACATCAAAACTAAGATTCGGAATATTTTGTGTGCGCAACCAGCGCATAATCGCACGGCGTTGAAGGGCGACCGGCAGTGCACGCAACCATTGCAGCTCGAGTTGAGTTGAGTACAAGCCGTTCGGCGCAAGCATCGATTCGAGCAGCACATCTTCTTCCGCCCAGATTTGGGTTGTGCGCCTGATGGTCGGCCGAACGTTGCGCCCGAACTGTTTTTCAATGTAGGGAAGGACTCTATGCCGAATTCGGTTTCGCGTGGCATCGAGCAGGGCGTTGCTCGCGTCTTCGCGGAAGCGCACGCAATGTGCGGTGGTGTACTCAGCGATTTCGCTCCGCCAGAAATGCAGCAGCGGGCGGACGACAGTCAGGTTTGTGCTGCCAACACGCTGCTCGGAAACGCTGCGCATCGCCGCGACGCCAGCCGGGCTCGCGCCCCGCACGAAATTCATCAATGCCGTTTCCACGAGATCGTCAGCGTGATGGGCGAGAAAGAGGGTGGTGCAGCGGCGGCGGCGGGCGACCGCGGCGAAAAACTCCATCCGCGACTGCCGTCCGGCTGTCTCAATTGAGACGTTTGTCTGCCGCGCGCGCAGCCGAACATCAGTGACTGCGATTTCCGCATGCAGGCCGGCGGAACGCGCTGCCTCAGCCACAAAGCGCGCATCGCGCTTCGAAGCCCGGCTGCGCAGCTGATGATCCAAATGACAAACAATGAGGCGAAGGTAACCCTGCTCGAGTAACCCGTGCAGCAGAGCCATCGAATCGCGCCCGCCAGAAACGCCGACGAGATATCGGCGCTCTGGCGGAAACTCACGGGCGATGCCTTCCGGCAACGTGATGCGGGATATTTGTCGCCTGCCGCTCAATGTTTCGGCTCTTCGAAGAACTTACGGTCTGCTCCGTAGGACGGCTTCAGCGCGCAAGCGGCGTCGAAGAGTTTGTTCGCGGCGCTCGTCTGCCCGATTAGCCACCCAAAAACCGCGCAACGCCATTTACGATCAGCGTCGCTGGCGAAGGCTGATGATGCCTCGAGTAATGTCGTCGGCGGAATTTTCAACCAATCGACTTCCGTGAAGCCGTAGGGATTGCGCAGCTTCAACCCCGTCGCGCTCGCGCCGGCGATGCCGCTATATTGCAGGTTGTTCACTTGGAGCGCGACGTTGTACCCATGAGCATTGAGGTCCGTGATCAAGTCGCGTTTCCATAGTACGAGCGAATCGGCTGCGCGTTGATAGGCGTCGCGAGTGGATTTGAGCGACGGCTCGGTCACGTTCGCAGTGCGCACGGCCTTCGACGCAGATTCGAAGTCGTAAACAGCGGCCGCGCGGCGAAATGCTTCGAGCCCGGCGTTCCACTGCGGCATTTCGCGGGCTAGGAGCGCGCGTTGCTGTTCCTCGCGCTGCGTTTGCTCGAGCGATTGCGCATCACTCACGCGCGCGGCAAGGGTTTTTTCCTCCAGGCTCGCTTCGCGCGCGATTGTCGCGCTTCGCAGCTTCGGCAACAAGCTTCGCAGATCGCTCAGCGCGGTGTTGAGTTGCGCTGGAGTTTTGGCATCGGACCGCCGCTCACGCCAGCTCAGCCAGGCACAAGAGTCGTTGAGAAACTGCTGCGCGAGCGGCTTGTACTCGGCCATCCACGCGAAGTCGTTCTTCGGTTGCCTGTGCAGATATTTTTCCAGCAAATCGATCGCCGAATCGAAGCGCTCGAGATCGATGTCCACTAAACCTGCGAAGAAGAGCGAGAACGCCTGCCCGCCGTGCTCCGGCAGATCTGCAACGGTGATGCTCGTGCGAGTATTCGCGCGGCGCGCGGTCTCCAGCAGAAGCGCGCCGAGCTGCGGGTCTTTGAAACCGCGCGTCCCGGCGTTCTCGATTGCCTGAAGCGCTTGTTGCATTTGCGACGGCTCATGGTCGAGCAACGCCGCCAATGCCTGATTCAGCTTCGCCCAATCGTAAAGCGGTTGTTTGTTCTGAGCATCAGCAGCGAGACGAGCGAACGCAGCGCGCGCTTCGGTGTACTTACCCTGGACAAGCTGCCGGCGAGCGTCTGCAAAGTTGCGGTCGAGATCGATCGCTGGCGCGTTGGCACTTTTCTTTTGGACCGGTTGCGGCAGAGCCGCAGGATGATGTGATCGATGCGAAATCAACCAGCCACCAATCGCCACCGCCGCCAGGAGCAAGGCGCCGCCGACCAGCACTGGTTTGGCACGCGACGGCCTGATCTCGCCGAGTAACCTGCCGCGCGCTTTTTCCAGCGCGGCGATCACCCCCTCGTAGGAGTGGTAACGCAGACGCGGATCGGGCGCGATCATGCGGTTAATCGCCGTCGCTGTACCCGGCGAAATCTCCGGCGCAACAACGTTCAACTTCAGCGGACGATCCTTCAGTGCGCGAAGTTCGCCGGCCGAAGCTGTTTCTCCTTCGAAAGGAGGGCGGCCCGCCGCGGCGTGAAAGAGCGTGGCGCCGAGGCTGTAGATGTCGCTGCGAAAATCTTCCGGCGCATTATTCAGCCGCTCGGGCGCGACGTAGTACGGCGTTCCCCAGATCGCGCCCGCGGTTTGACCGTGCGGCTCGGCTAAACCAGCCAGGCCGAAGTCGCTGATTTTCGCCGTTCCTTCATTGTTAAACAAAATGTTCGCCGGCTTCACGTCGCGATGAATCAAGCCCTTGTGGAATGCCGCGCGCAGTCCGCGTGCGACTTCGATCCCGGCGCGCAACACTTTTTCCTCGGGAATCTTGCCCTTCTCCTGGATCAGATCGTCGAGCGTTCCGCGATCGACTAATTCCATGACAAGGTAGTATTGCTCATGGGCGCGGCCAAAGGAGAAGACCTGCACCACATTCGGGTGATTCACGGACGCAGTGACGCGTGCCTCGTGCTGGAGCTCGTTCACGTACTCAGGCCCAAGATCCTTGCGCAGAACTTTCAAGGCAACATCGCGGTCGAGTTGCGTGTCGCGCGCGCGGTAAACCGTCCCCATCCCGCCGGTGCCAAGTGTCTCCAGCAGTTCGAAGTGATCGAATGACAGCGCGGATCTCACGCGTTCACCGCAATGTGGGCACGGCACGCGCGCGAGCGGCTCCGCTTCCTCGGCAGCGATGGAACCGCCGCAGTTTGGACACGAAAGCGTGTTCGCGTCACCCATTTTCCGCGATAGTAGCATTCGCGATTTTCCTGCGCCAATGAACGCGCCATTGTCTGCTCTGCGCAAATTTGTCGTCCAAGCCAAGCACGCGCGCCTGCGGCTGGATCAATTTCTCGCGCGCGAAATTCCGGACGTTTCGCGCATGCGAGTACAGGCGCTGATTCGCGACCGCGCTGTTTTGTTGAATGGAAACACGCCGCGGCCGCGCGACATCGTAAAACGGGGAGATCGCATCACGGTGGCGTCTCTGCGGGAGGAATCCGACGCGCAGCCAACTCCCGCGTCGGGAACAACTGTGCCGCTGGCCATCCTCCATGAAGATGACGATCTGATCGTGTTGAACAAAGCGGCGGGCGTTTCGGTGCATCCTGGCGCGGGTCACAGTACCGGCACATTGGTTGATGCGCTGCTCGCGCACTCGGCCAGTCTCTCTGCTGTTGGCGGCGAAATGAGGCGCGGCATCGTTCATCGGCTTGATAAAGAGACGAGCGGTTGCCTTGTCGTCGCGAAGAACGATTTCACCCATTTAAAGCTCGCGAGACAGTTCGCCGCGCGCAGCGTGGAGAAAATCTACCTCGCGCTTGTCTGTGGGAAACCGCGGCGCGATTCCGGAACGATCGATGCATCGATCACGCGCCACCGTGTTCACCGCACGAAAATGGCCGTAGCACGCGAGGGTGGACGCGCTGCTCGCACTGATTTCCGCGTGGTGCGCAGCGGAGCCGAAGCGAGCTTGATCGAGTGTCGCCTGCACAGCGGGCGCACGCACCAAATCCGAGTGCATTTGCAGCACCTCGGTCATCCGGTTTTGGGCGACAAGGTTTACGCTGGCCGGCGCGGCGGAAATTTTCCTAGACAGATGTTGCACGCTTGGAAACTGGCGTTCGATCATCCGCGCACAGACGAACGCGTTCATTTCACTGCGCCATTTCCGGAAGACTTCGAGGCGGCGATGCGGGCAGTTTTATAGGGCGCAGCTCACTTCTGTATCGCGCTACGTGCGATCAATCGACGGCCTTGTGGCGGCGTTTTCGCGCGATCTTTGGAATGCCAGCATGATGATCGCGAACAACACCGGCAGAATGATCATTCCTCGCATCCACGGTTCTGCATGCCACGGCAGCGCGAACAGTCGTTCGTCGAAGAAGAGGTAGTACGCAAAAATGGTGACACTAAGGAAGTGCCAGGCAAACGCGCGTCGCCAGGTCGCTACCGGCAGGATCCAGGTGACGTACCAGGCGTGCAAAACGGGAGCGAGAATCAGCGCAACCCCGAGCGACCATAGCAGTCCGCGCCGCCAATTTCGCAGGAAAATCACGGCGACGACTGCTGCTATGATGAGAATCACGGTGTCGTAGCGGTAATGCTGTTGATGCCAGTTTGGCAGCACGGTGTCTTCCACGATCCACCAGAAGAGATCGTTGAGCCGGCTCACGGCCGCGAAATCACCAAAGAGATTTCCGAGCATTCGCGCGTGCAGAGCAACCGAGGCACCGCACGGAACCGCGACGGCGGCGGCAAGCATGAGAAAGTACCGGCGCATAGCGAAGGCGCAGGGCAGCAGCAGCACGATCATGACCGAGCGGATTGCGATTGCGATTCCCAGCGCGAACGCGGCGGAAAGCGCAAACATCCAACGCAGCTTGCCCGGTTCCTCGAAACGCACGAGGCAGAAGATCACCGTGATAACGGCGAGCAGAACGACACTATCGAAATGGGCCGCACCAGCAAAACTGTAGGCGAGCAGCGGATTGAAGGCGTACCAAGCCGCGGTACTCAGGTCAGTACAGCGGAGCAACAACGCGATCCCAAGTAAATCAGCGCCGGCAAACAGCAGCTTGTAGATCAGCGGATTGCCGGTGCCCGGAATTATGCGGAACAAAATTTCCGCGCCGGGCGCAAACGCAGTAGGCTCATCGTTGCGCGGCACGCGCGCAAGCTCAGGCTCGGCGCCGGCAAGATGCGGGTGATCAGGCGCGAGCTGGTAGGGATCGAACCCGATGCGTTGAATGGCGCCGTCGGATTGATAACGCCACACTTCGTTGCTCGGCAGAAGCGGCAGCGCCAATAGCCGCAGCACCACTGTTGCGCACCAGAAAACCAGGAGCGCTGATCTGCCACGCCCGCGGAATTCGGTTGCCGCCAAGAGGTAGGCGAGCCCGCAGAGGATTGCGCAGGCAACGAACTTCACCGGCATGATTTCGAGCGTCCAATCATCAAAGCGATGAAGCGCGGCGAAGAGCGCTAATTCCGCAGCAAGCGCGAGCCAGAAGCGTGCGCTCACTTCGGAGTACGGCGTGAAAGGATGCGCGTCATACCGGCACGGTGCGCCGCCAAATCGACCAGCTCAGCCACGCGCAGCCGCAGCCGCCGCGCGCGCGTGGCAAGGAACAGAACGAAAAGCGCGTAGAGTACGATGACGAAATCCGGCACGCGCCCGCTGTTCAGGAAGTGGTAAATGGTGACGCTGAGTACCGCGAGATTCACCACGATAGTGGTCGTGACGTAACGAGAGCGGAGGCGTGCGCGGGTGAGGCACTTCGGGCCGCCGTGATATTCCGTGACGGTCTGCAGGATGATGCTCCACCAGAAGTTCCCGTAAATTTGCAGGTCCCACTCCTGCCAGCCGGTGTCCACGGAGTAGCGCCAGTTTTCCGCTTGGAGCAGTGCGATAATTTCGTGCAACAACGCGTGCCGGTCCTTCCCGGCGTCGCTCCAGTAAACGCGCGAGCGTTGACCTCGTGCGCGCTTCTCCGCAGTGGGAAGAGTCTCGTGCGTCGCGATAACCGCCGCCGGTGTGCGTTTAAAATGCAGCCAGGTAAAATACCGCGACCAGCCGCGGACCAGTGGTTGCAGGAACGCAAGTACCATCACGAGCAGACGCGCTGGCACAGTATCGAAACGCGGCTCGATCCGTGCCCGTACCATGTAGGAAAGCGCCACGCATAACGTGCCGCCGAGCATGAGGTAAGGGACAATGCGCAGCGCCGGCAAAAAAACGCCCAAACCGAATAAAAACAGCGTGAGGACAAACCATTCGATGCTGCTGAGGTAGGCCGCGACCTCGGACTGCGGAGTGGGGTAGATCGATTGGAAAAACCCGTCGGCGAAGATGCCATGGTAAATGATCGGGCGATTGATGAACCAGCTGAACCGCGGTGTGCCGTAGATTTGCCCGCGCCATTTGGCCGTGCCCGTCGGGCCGAAAAAGACGAGATGCTTGAAACGGAGCAGCGATTCCGCTTCTCCATAACCCTGTTGTTGTTTCCGAAATGCACGCAAAGTAAAACGACGATAATGCCACACCACCGCGGTGGGACTGAATGCGATGACACCGCCGCCCTGCTGCAAACGCCAGCAGAAATCGACGTCATCCCCTGCGGCGTGATATTCCGGATCAAAACCGCCGACGTTTTCAAACGCCCAGCGCCAGAATGCCATGTTACATCCCGGTACATGTTCCGCGACAGTATCGGTCAACAACACGTGACTCGGACCACCGGGCGCAGCGGCGACACACGCCTGGATCCAATTTTGAGCCGGCGGCGGAAAATTCGGGCCGCCCACGCCGACGAAATCGCCACTCGTTAGGGTACTAACCAAATAATAGAGCCAGTCCGAATCGGCCATGCAGTCGGAGTCGGTGTAGGCAAAAACTTCGCCGCGAGCCGCGGCTGCGCCGGTATTGCGCGCCGCGCTCAAGCCGCGATTTGGCTGATGAATGTAGCGGACGCTGGGAAACTCAGCTGCGATCTGCGCCGTATCATCGATTGAGCCATCATCGACGAGTACGACTTCGTACTTAGGATAATTCAAATGCGCCAGTGAGTTGAGGCACGAGCGCAGAGTCGCGCCGCCGTTGTAGGAGCAGACGATAATCGATACAAACGGCTGCCGCGGCAGCTCGCGATGTGGCAGAACGCTATCGTTCTGGCCCAGCTTGTCGCGCAACGTGAAGTACGACTTCTTCGGCTGCCGCTCGCGCGTGACAATTCCGAATGCCCAGTCGGTAACTTCCTGATCGCCGGTGTACCATTCATCAGTCCAGGAAAAGAAAACAGTTCCGGCCAGCCCGCATTTGACCACGCTGTCGATGTGCCAGCTGAGCATCTCGGCCTGTTCCTCCTGCGAGTGGCGGATCGTGTCCATGCCGAACTCGCCAAGAATGAGCGGGCGGTCTTCGGTCAGGTTTTGCAGACGCAGCAGGTAGCGCTCGAAGGCGCGCTGATCGTGGAGGTAAACATTGAAGCAGGAGAAATCGACGTTTTGCGGGAGAAGAAATTCCGTCGGCGGAAAACTCGCGTAGGAATAAAGCGGGCGCGCATCGATGCTGCGTGCTCGCGTGATCAGCTCCTCGATGAATTCCGTCACGCGTTGCACGCCGAGCCAGCGGACCATCTGCGGCGCGATTTCGTTGCCCACGAGGTATCCAAAAATCGCGCGATGACCGGCGTGTGACTTGGCGGCGACCTCTACCGAACGCCTGATCTCGCGGCGCGCTTTTCGCTCGCGCAGAAACTCGATGTGTTTAGCCCACGGCAGCGTGATCAGGACGCGCAGACGGGTTGCTTCGCATAAGTCGAGAAACCAGGCGGGCGGCGAGTGATAAACGCGCACAACATTTAGCCCAAGCTCGCGAATCTCCGCAAGGTCGCGCGCGGCTCGTTCCGGAGTGCCGAGATAATCCCCTCCAGCATCCGGTTTGAACGGGCCGTAAGTTACGCCCTTGACGAAAAATTTGCGGTCGCCTTCGAAGAAAAATTTCCCGACCGCCCGGATTCGCTCGGCGGAAGCGGTGCTCACCGAATGAACTGACGAGTCATCGGTGACGACTAACGAGTCACAGTCTTCTACTCGCATTGATCACGCTAACGGAGTGCTTCGCGCATAATCCGCGCGGTATCTTCGATGTCGCCGTTTGTGTGCGCGGTCGATATGAACGCCGTTTCGAATTGCGACGGCGGAAAGTACAGGCCGCGCTCAAGACAACGGTGGAAAAACCGGGCGAAGCGTTTCGTATCGCTGCGCTGAGCTGAGGCGAGGTCGAATACCGGGCCGGGCGTGAAGAAAAGGCAGAACATCGAACCGATTCTGTGGAAGGTAAGCTGCTGTTTCACGAGGACTTCACCGATCGCAGCTCCCAATCTCGCGCCGCTTTCTTCTAACGACTTCCAGCCATCGATTCGGCCAAGTTCGCGCAATTGCGCCAGGCCGGCAGCCATCGCGATCGGATTTCCCGAGAGCGTTCCAGCCTGGTAAACGGCGCCGTCTGGAGAAAGCTGGTCCATGATTTCGGCGCGGCCGCCAAACGCGCCGACGGGTAAACCGCCGCCGATGATTTTGCCGAGCGCGGTCAGGTCCGGCAGCACGCCGTAAAGCTGCTGCGCACCGCCGCGCGCGACTCGAAAACCGGTCATGACTTCATCGAAGATGAGTACGGTGTTGTGCTCAGTGCATAGGGCGCGCAGTTCCTGCAAAAAATTTTCGCGCGGCAAAAACAAGCCGGCGTTGGCTGGAACCGGTTCTAGAATCACCGCGGCGACGTCGCCAGGATTTTGCTGGAATGCCGCGCGCACCGTTTCGATGTTGTTGAATGGCAACACGACCGTTTGATCGGCGAATGAGTACGGAATGCCAGCGCTGTCGGGGCAACCATGGGTAAGTGCGCCGCTGCCCGCATTGACCAAGAGCGAATCGACGTGGCCGTGATAACAGCCGGAGAACTTGATGATCTTGTCCCGTTTTGTAAATCCGCGCGCCAGCCGTATGCACGACATGGTCGCTTCCGTGCCGCTGTTGACCATCCGGACTTTCTCGAGAGACGGCACCCAGGCGCAGATGAGCTCTGCCATCTCCACTTCAAACGGGTTCGGTACTCCGAAACTCGCACCTTGCTTTGCCGCCTCGACAATGGCATCGATGACCACTTGCGGCGCGTGACCGAGAATTGCCGGTCCCCACGTGCCGACGTAATCGATCAATTCGCGACCATCGATTGTCCAGAGACGCGACCCCTTGGCCCGATCGACGAAGAACGGCTCCCCGCCGACGCCGCGAAAAGCGCGGACGGGCGAGTTCACGCCGCCGGGAATCCGCGTGCGTGCGCGGGCAAAAAGCGATGCTGACGAAGTCATGCTCACTGACGCGATCTCTTAGTCATACTTCGAATCCTACTCTTAAGCTGTCGGGGAGATTAATCATGCGAGGACGACTTCGTGCATCAGCATGGCAGCATTGACACCGTCCTGCTGCACCCGAATAGTTCCGCGCGCTTCACACGGCCGACACGGCGGGGTAGCCAAGTGGTAAGGTCGCGGTCTGCAAAACCGCTATTCGCGGGTTCGATTCCCGCCCCCGCCTCTCAATGCTTTTCGGAATTCTCGAAGAGTGGCAGGAATTGGCCGTAGCCTTCTTCCTTCAGCTTCTCGACCGGGATAAACCGCAGCGCGGCGGAGTTGATGCAATAACGCAGGCCGCCTTTGTCCGCGGGCCCGTCGTCAAATACATGCCCCAGGTGCGCATCGCTTTTCGCGCCGCGCACTTCGGTGCGGTCCATTCCGTAGGTGCGATCACTTTTCTCCGTTACCTTGCCTTTCGCGATCGGTTTCGTGAAACTCGGCCAGCCGGTGCCGCTATCGAATTTGTCGAGCGAAGTAAAGAGCGGCTCACCTGTCACCACGTCCACGTAGATGCCCGGCTTGTGGTTATTCCAATAGGCGTTATTGAACGCGGGCTCGGTGCCGCATTGTTGTGTCACGTAATATTGCTGCGGGGTGAGCTTCTGTTTTAACTCGCCAGTCTTCGCTTCAGTAGCAGCCGGCGTGGCGCTTGGTTTTGATGTTGCCATCGATTTCTCCTCCTGTTTTTGCGCTCCCGCGCGACTTAGAAACATTTGCGCGCCGATTAGCCCCACCAAGACCATGAAACAAAAGACCAGCATCGTGCGCGAACGAGGCGGCGGTCTTTGCGGAAGCTTCAGCATGCCCGACTATCGAGTAGCAACGCTGAAGTCTCAACTCTCGCGTCCTGCTTCCGGCACCCGGATGTAAGGCATGAAAACGAGTAAGCCGATGGGCGCAACTGCCGCAGCGCAGGCGAAGATTAACCACATTTGGCCAGGATGTTTCGTGCCCTGCTCCGGGCAAAATGCGGCGAGCAACCAGCCGCCAGTGCCAACAAGCAGCTTGCCGACAAGGAACGGCAGGTAGGCGAGCGAAGCGTAAGAGGCTTCCTGGCCGGCCGGGGCAATGGCGGCGGCGTACTCATACACGCGGGGCGAATAGAGTGCTTCACCGACCGAGAAGATGGTGAGATAAACCGCCGACATGATGTAGTACGGATGAACGCTGCCGCTGAGGCGCAGGTATTCATGCCCCAGCCACTGACCAGTCGGACTATTAGCCGCGCCGACAAACCAATTCGCCGGCAACGCCATGACAAACACGCTCGCTGCGCAAACGATGCTGCCGATGACGACGATGCGATACGAAGCGATCCGCTGTGTCAACGCGCCCACAATCGGCGCGAGGAAAATGATGATCCACGAATTGATCGCGGAGAGTTTGCCAACCGGCGCATGTAAACCCATCACGCGGTCGCCAAATTTCGGAAAGACGTAATCCATTTGTAGAAAAATCGCCTTTAGGAAACCGATGAAGAGAAAGAAAAGGAGCAGCCGGTAAAAGGCCGATTGGCGCATGAGACGGCTAAACAGCGCGACGATATCAGCAGCGCTTTGCCGCACGGTTCGCGCAGCCTTCAGCCACACCGAAGTCTGAAACGTAGCGGCGCGGTTAGTGATCGCGCGTACTTCAGCGTCTTGCCGCAGGAAGTAAATCACTGGGAACAAAACGATTTCGAAACCCAGACTTACACAGAAGAGCTGTTGATGCGGGCTGGGCGCAAAACCCCCGATGTGGACGTGCAGATCGAGCGAT
Source organism: Verrucomicrobiota bacterium (assembly GCA_019244415.1). Taxonomy (GTDB): domain Bacteria; phylum Verrucomicrobiota; class Verrucomicrobiia; order Chthoniobacterales; family UBA10450; genus AV69. The sequence continues at coordinate 31,173 of JAFASN010000084.1, forward strand.
CGCACATAATCGAATATGTAACCGGCGGCGAGATAGCCCACGTTCATGATCGCGTAGATGATCGAGAACGCGATCGAGCGCTGTGCTGCGGTCGAGTACACGCGAGTCGCGGCCAGCAACACAGGAGTACCAAGCGCTTCGCCCACCGCCAGCGGCAATACGCCGCAGAGAAGCGCGAGCGACGGATTCGTCGCAACAATCATTACACTGCGGGCGACGGTGCAAATTGCCACACCGATAAAAAAAATACGACGCAGGCCAATAGCGTCCGTGACTGAGCCGGCCAGCAGGGTGAAAACAGTCATGGCTGGCGCCCAAACCCATCCCACCAGCGCGCCGGCCGCTTGATCGCTGAACCCAAGGTCCTTCGACAGCCACAGGACCATCGTTTTGTTCGTGACGGAGTACGCCGTGTAGATGAGGAACTTGATCAGAAACGTCAACCACAATTCCCGCCGAGCACCTCGCAAGACCGCGAACTTCGCGACGAATCCGTGCAATCCGCCTTCCGGGTGTGCACCGGCACGTTGGTCCATTAGGCCTGTGGTTGTGAGCTGTGGCACCGGAGCAGTTTGCAGTTGGTAAATGCGATGTCGAGCGGCTGCTATGCCATCCGTTCCACGCGTGACTCTCTGCCCGTAGGTGATTTGAAGTTTCGGCGATACCCCAGCGAGCTGAAATCACGCTTTCACAAGGCGAATGAGCCGGGCATGTTGTGCAGCGTTTGGACCAGCTTTCGGTTTTCTTTCTAAGCGAAGGGGAACAGTCCGCCACTGATGTGATGGCGCGGCTGGCGGACTTCATCGGAAAGGCGCAGCGGTCACTTGATCTCGCGATTTATGACCTGCGATTGAGCGAGGGATTAAAAGCGCAACTGCAAGGAGCTCTGAGCGAGCGCGCAAGAGCGGGCGTCGCGGTGAGGATTTGCTTCGATGGCGACAAGCCGCTCCAGCCCGACCTCGCGGCAGGACAGGACCCTGCGCCACCGGGAACGGGTGCGATGGTTCGATCCCTGGGTTTCCCGTCGAGGGGCGTCGGCGGAATGAAGTTGATGCATCACAAGTTTATTGCGCGCGATGCGGCGGCAGTCTGGACCGGCTCGCTTAATCTCACCGATGACGCGTTCACGTTGATGGAAAACAACGTGGTCGTACTCGAGTCGGCCCAGCTCGCGAGCTTCTATGCCCGCGATTTCGAGGAAATCTGGACGCGCGGGAATTTCGAAGGCACCGGCGAAATGGCTAGCTCGGACGTGCAGTTGATGTTCGGTGGGGCGCCGGCGGCGGTGCGAGTGATGTTTTCGCCCGGATGCGGGCTTTCCATCGATCAGGAAGTCGCACAGCGTGTTCGCGCCGCGCAACGCCGTGTCAGGATTTGCAGTCTGCTTATTAATTCAGGAACGCTGATCGGTGCGCTGCTCGATCTGCTACACGCCGGGCGAGTGAAGGTCGATGGCATCTACGATCGCACGCAAATGGAAGATGTGTACCGGCAATGGAATGACGTGCCCTCGAATCGCTGGAAGGTGCCGGCCGTGCAGGAGATTGTCGCGCGCGCCGGTCTGGTGGGAAAGAATTCCACGCCGTACGCGCCGGACGGCCGGCACGATTTCATGCACAACAAGGTGCTGGTGATCGATGAAACTGTGATCACCGGGTCGTATAACTTCTCGCGCAGCGCCGAGCTTAACGCGGAGAATATTCTATTCATTGAAAGCGGAACGCTGGCGCAGCAGTACAGCACATACATCGATCACTTGCGGGCGAAGTACGGTTCGGGCGGTCAAGTAATCAGTTAGCCGACAATCTGAGCATGTACTTTTCGAGTGCCGATTCCCTGCCTCGTGTGAGAAGCTTCGCGTCGCTTATTTCGATTCCGGCATCTCGCGTCCAACTGCGCCCGTGATATGCGGCAAGTTCCCGTCGCCGTAGGAGCGAATAACTTCCGAGATAACAATCTGGTAGCCTCTGTACCAGCGAGCGTACTGTTGTTTTGCCTCGTGGTGAGTGGGATGGATTGAGAACGCTTTCAGCGTTTCCAGATCGCTCCAGTAGTAGTTTGCACAGCGCCGAGTACCATCCGGAGATTGCCACGAATCCGAGCCGAGGAATCCGCTGGAAGACTGCGCAACTGCGGCGATCAATCCGTTCAGTCTGTGAAACTCGGCATCGTAAGTACCCGGTTCCCATATGAAAGATGCGCAGTACATTGGTTTTTCTAACGAGATTAAGGGAAGTCGCAGCTACTCAGAGGTTCTGCTGCTGAAACAGTAACATCATGGTTCAAATAGCGAAACGAAACCTCGCGCTCGCTCGGCAACGCGGTGTCAGATTAAGCCATAGGGCACCTCAGCTATGGGCGTCCTCGTGGGCCTCCTACCATCGAAGTCGGAATGTGTAGAAAAGGATTCGCTGCTTTTCCCGGTGAGGATCCTCCCATGCTATATGTAATTGGCAGATCGATCTGTTTCCAGATGCCAGGCTTCCACCGCCACTGCCGCAAAGCTGCCACCGCACTCGCGTCCAAGCCTCGGTACCCGGCAGTAATCAGCGTACTCACCGATGTTACCATCCCTGTCGCGGGATCCAATTTCACACGATAAAGTCCGCCGCCGTAATGGTGCGCGGCGCGCTCCTCATCAGGATATTCCGGAGCAATGCGGTTTGTTATGTCCTGAACCCAAGGAGGCGTTGTTCCGCGATAATGACTCGCGAAATAACGCTTGCCGCTGACACTGATAGCTTCCGCGAATGTGTAAGCTGGCGCTTGTGCGGAGCCTGTCGTCGGCAAAATCACAGTCGCGAGAACTGCAATCGCGTTTAGCACCTTCATTCGAGTATCAGTCCCGAGAAAGCTCAGCGAAACAAATCGTGCCTCTCCGATTTCCTCAACTCGTACTCAAGCTGACGAGCGGAGAGCTTCAGGTACTCTGGCGTGGAGAACAGGTCGTCGTCGGGTGACACTGGCGAATTAAGCGTGTGCGCCGGGTCGGCTGGTAAGTAACGCCAGAACGCGAGATCCCACATCGGAGCGAGCTGCGAGCGCGCGGTTTCACTTGCGCGTTTCGCGTCGATCTGTTGGCCGATGTCTCGCAGCGCCCGCTCCACTGCACCGGAACCGAGCGGCGCATCGAGACGCGCACCTAGCGTGATCTGCGAAGCGTGCAGAAGTATTTCCCCCGGAGAAGGCCTTGCCGTCTGCGCATCGGCGCAAACAGAGAAGAGCGCGCTCACAACCGACAACATCGCTCCTGATTTGTTCATCACAATGCTTCGAACAAACGCCTGTAAAACACTCATTGTACTTAAGTACCGCATGTTGGAGTCAAGAGAACAAACATTCGCGCGACACGGCAAAGACTAACGTCGGGAAACCTCGAAACGTTGTCTCTTTCTCGAGGTGCATGCCATTTTTCTCCGCCACCCGTCGCGAGGCGTGATTCTCCGGATAATGAGCGAAATCACGCGATCGAGTTGAAGATCGCCAAAGGCATGATCACGCACCGCTTGCGCTGCTTCGCTGGCATATCCGCGGTTCCAAAAACGCGAGTCAAGCCGGTAGCCGATCTCGATTTCATTTACCCCATCGATTTCCTGCGGCAGAAAACCGCAATAGCCGATGAGCTGGTCCGAAGCGCGCTCGATCACCGCGAAAGGCGCAAACGCGTTCTCGTTCGGCGCTGCGACCCAACGTTCAAGAAGCGCGCGCGATTCCGCTGGTGTTTTTGGGCCGAGCGAGAAGCGCATGAAGAGCGGATCGGCGAAAAGCTCGGTCATGCGATCGAGGTCAGCCGGATGAAAGGGTCGCAGAATCAGGCGCGCGGTTTCGATTCTCATGCATCTATTGCGGTATGTTCACGCGAACGTAAGTTAATCGATGGAACTCGCGCGCAAGCTCGCCATTCTCGCTGACGCTGCCAAGTACGACGCTTCCTGTGCCAGCAGCGGCACGGTCAAACGCGATTCGCGGCATGGCAAAGGCATCGGCTCAAGTACGGGCATGGGCATTTGTCATTCTTACACTCCGGATGGCCGCTGCGTTTCGCTGCTGAAAATTCTGCTCACGAACTACTGCATTTTCGATTGCCTGTACTGCATCAATCGCGCGTCGAGCAATGTGCAGCGCGCGCGTTTTACCGCGAAGGAAGTGGTGCAGCTCACCCTCGATTTTTACCGGCGCAATTACATCGAAGGCTTGTTTCTCAGTTCCGGCATTATTCGCTCACCCGATTACACCATGGAACAAGTGGTGGCGGTCGCGCGCACGCTGCGCCTCGAGCACGAATTCCGAGGTTACATTCACCTCAAGACAATTCCGGAAGCGGCGCCGGAGCTGATCACGGAAGCGGGACGTTATGCTGATCGAATTTCCATCAACATCGAACTGCCGTCAGCCGCCGATGTGGCGAAGCTCGCGCCGCAAAAAAATTTCGAGAAGACGCAGATCGCGATGAACGAAATTCGCAATCGCATCGAGGAAGCAAAGGCAGCGCGGAGCGAAAACAGAAAAGTACCGCTGTTTGCGCCCGCTGGTCAGAGTACACAAATGATCGTGGGCGCGACCGCGGCGAGCGACGCGACGATTTTGCGGCAGGCGTCGTCACTTTACACGAAGCAGAGATTACGGCGCGTGTACTACTCCGCGTTTAGTCCTATTCCGGACTCATCCAGCAAGCTGCCGCTCGTCGCGCCGCCGCTGGTGCGCGAGCACCGCCTGTACCAAGCCGACTGGCTGATGCGCTTCTACGGATTCAACGTGGAGGAGATCACGACATCGGCAGCGCCAAACCTTGACCTAAACATTGACCCGAAGCTCGCGTGGGCGCTCCGCAACCGCGACATCTTTCCCGTCGATTTGAACCGCTCGCCACGCGAATTGCTGTTGCGCGTTCCGGGCCTCGGGACCCGATCGGTCGAACGCATTCTGCAAGTACGCCGCTGGCACCGATTGCGGCTCGACGATCTGCCGCGCTTGCATCTGCCGCTGAACAAAGTGCTGCCGTTTGTAACCACCGCTGATTACAACGCAAAGGCGCTCACGATCGACGGGGACGAAGTCCTTGCGCAATTCCGAGCTGCCGATGCGCAGATGGAACTCTTCGCTGAAGGCGCGGCGTCTGCGATACACGGGCAGTTCTAACAGGGCGAGAGGGTAGCGCACGCGTGCATCATGATTGAGATCACGTTTGTTCCCACCTTCGCCCACTGGCAGCGCGCGGCGCGAGAGGCGCTGCAACAGGAGCTCGCGCCGGAGGAGATCGCGTGGCAGGAACTGAGCTCCCATACGCCGTCGCTGCCGATCTTCGAGGAAAGCACCGACGCAAGCACCGGCGCAAGTACCAGCACGAAACAGTTTTTAGTGCCGAAGAAATTTGTCGAGCTCGCGAAACAAATCGCGTTGCACTCGGACGAGCAGCGCTGGGCTTTGCTTTATCGTATTCTGTGGCGGCTCACGCACGGCGAGCCAAAGCTGCTCGAGATTTTCGTCGATGCGAATGTCGCGCTCGCCCACGAGATGGCCAAATCAGTGCGTCACGACATTCACAAAATGCGCGCCTTCGTTCGCTTCCGTGAGATCAAGAACGAAGACGGCAGCTGGTTCGTCGCCTGGTTTGAGCCGCAACATCACATTGTTGAGCAGAACGCGCAGTTCTTCGTGGACCGTTTTGCTTCGATGCGCTGGTCGATCCTGACCCCGGAGCGTTGCGCGCACTGGAATGGAAGCGAGCTGAGTTTTACGTCCGGGCTGGACAAATCGCATGCGCCCAAAGACGACGCGATTGAAGGTCTCTGGCTCACTTATTATAAAAATATTTTCAATCCTGCGCGTGTGAAGGTGCACGCGATGCAGGCCGAGATGCCGAAGAAGTACTGGAAAAACCTGCCGGAAACAGCCGTCATTCCGGCGCTCTTGAATGAAGCGCCGGCGCGGGTGGAAACGATGATGAAATCGAGCGGAGACAAAATCGCGCAAGACAACGGCGACGTCTGGATGCGTGCGCCTGTGCCCGAGACCGCCAGTTTGAGCAAAGTGGCCGCGGCCTCTAAATCATGCACCGCCTGCCCGCTGTACAAACACGCAACGCAGACGGTGTTCGGCGAAGGCCCCAAGCACGCGACCGTAATGATGATCGGTGAGCAGCCGGGCGATTACGAAGATGTCGCCGGGAAACCGTTCGTCGGGCCCGCGGGAAAAATGCTCGACCGCGCGCTTGAAGAGGCCGAGTTCGATCGCGCCGAGGTTTACGTCACCAACGCGGTGAAACATTTCAAATGGGAGCCGCGCGGAAAACGGCGCATTCACCAGAAACCAAGTGCGCGCGACATAGCGGCCTGCCGTCCCTGGCTGGAAGCGGAGCTGCGGTTGGTTCAGCCGAAGGTGGTTGTTTGCCTTGGATCGACTGCGGCACAGACAGTTTTCGGTCCGGCATTTCGGGTGACGAAACAGCGAGGACAATTGCTCGAATCGCCGCTGGCCAAACGCGTCGTCGCCACGGTCCATCCTTCATCGCTGCTGCGGCAGCCGGACGAAGAATCGCGCGAGCGTGAGTACAAGTTATTTGTGAACGATCTGCGCGTGGCGCTAAAGGCGGCGCGTTGACGGTTGCGCAATCGTCCCAAGTGCGGGGCAAGCGGGACGCATGCGCCACAAACGAATCACCGGCAGGATGAAGATCGAAGATTACGCTTTTCTCAGCGATACCCAGACCGGCGCGGTCGTTTCGCGCGACGGATCAATTGACTGGCTTTGCTTTCCGCGATTCGACTCAGGCGCGTGTTTCGCGGCCTTGCTGGGCACGGCGAAGAATGGCCGCTGGCTCATCACGCCGAGCGCCCAAGTCACTCGCGCGACGCGCCGCTATCGCGGCGATACTTTGATCCTAGAGACAACGCTTGAAACGGCGGATGGCGCGGTGCGATTGATCGATTTCATGCCGCCGCGCGGCACGAACCCCGACATCGTGCGCCTCATCGAGGGCGTGCGCGGAAAAGTGCCGATGCGAATGGAACTGATCATCCGTTTTGATTACGGTGACATGGTGCCGTGGGTACGAAAACGCGGCGACGGGCTCGAGGCGATTGCTGGACCGGACGCGCTGATCCTGCGTACCGCGGTGGAAACGCACGGCGAAAATCTTACCACCGTGGCTGAATTCGATGTCGCCGAAGGCCAGCGTGTACCGTTTGTACTCACGTGGTTCGCGTCGCACCAAAAAGCGCCGCGGCGAGTTGATCCAGAGCAGGCGCTACGCGACACGGAGAAGTATTGGAACGATTGGACCGGCCGCTGCGAACATCGCGGCGAGTGGCGCGAGGCGGTGGTGCGTTCGCTCGTAACCCTGAAAGGGCTGACGTTTGCGCCAACCGGCGGCATTGTTGCCGCTGCGACAACATCGTTGCCGGAGGAGATCGGCGGCGTGCGCAACTGGGATTACCGGTACTGCTGGCTGCGCGACGCCACCTTCACGCTATTCGCATTCATCCGATCCGGCTACCTCGATGAAGCGCGCTCGTGGCGCGAATGGTTGTTGCGCGCGATCGCCGGCAGTCCGTCGCAAATGCAAATCATGTACGCCGTTCGCGGTGAACGCCGCCTGCCTGAGTACGAGCTGTCCTGGCTTGCAGGCTATGAAAACTCCAGGCCGGTGCGTGTGGGCAACGCTGCCTCGAACCAGTTCCAGCTCGACGTTTATGGGGAGGTGATGAGCTCGCTCTACCACGCGCATCGCGCCGGCATCACGACCGACATGCCGGCCTGGGCGTTGCAAAAAGCGCTGATGAACTTCCTTGAATCACACTGGGACAAGCCGGACGAAGGAATCTGGGAAGTACGCGGCGGGCGCAAGGATTTCACGCATTCAAAAGTCATGGCCTGGCTCGCCTTTCATCGGGCGGTGCAAATGGTCGAGGAAGAAGGATTGAACGCGAATGATCATCTCGCGCGCTGGAAACAGATTCGCGACGAAATTCACCGGCAGGTTTGCGAACGTGGTTACAACCCGAAAGTGAAAGCTTTCACGCAGTACTACGGCTCGAATGCGCTCGACGCGAGCATTCTCATGCTGCCGATCGTCGGTTTCCTCCCGCCCAATGATCCGCGTGTACTTTCCACCATCGCGGCCATCGAGCGCGACCTGATGGTCGATGGTTTTGTGCTTCGTTACCGGCCGCAGAAAGAAAACGTGGATGGTTTGCCCGGGACTGAAGGCGTTTTCCTGCCATGTTCATTCTGGCTTGCGACTTGCCTCAAACTGGTCGGTCGCGAAAAAGACGCGCGCGATTTGTTCGAGCGGCTCCTCGGCTTGCGCAACGATCTCGGCTTGCTTTCGGAAGAGTACGATCCACACGCGAAACGTCAGCTCGGCAATTTCCCGCAGGCGTTTTCTCATCTCGCGCTGGTGACCACAGGGTACGTGCTCGAACACGGACTCGATGCGATTCGTGGGAAAAAGAACACAATACAACCTGAGAGCCACGCGCGGAAGACATGATGCGAGCGCAACTCAACTCCGTGGAATTGGCCGCTCACGGCCTAACGGCGCTTGCCCACCGGCACCGCGCGACTTCTCAGGCGCTTTGAAGAGCGAGGGTGGCATTCACAATCCGGCGGTGATCGACCTTTTTGCGGTCGATTCCAAGACGGGTGAGGTGTTGCTGGTGATGAATGAAACGCGGGCGTGGGACGGCGGGGACGAACAGTTGTTTCAGCTCCAGGAAAAATTTAACGCTTACACCTCGTTCATTTTGGATGGCGAAATGGCCACGAGCCATCCCGAGCTGGCGGGACGACCGGTGCGCATCGAGTTGCGCTCGGCCGAAATGCCGAGCGCACGAGCCGTTGCGCTGCTCGCGACCATTCACGATCAGCTCGAGCTTCAGGAGATAAAGCTGGAAGTAATCGTCAGGCGATGAGTGGAGAAAACATGCAGGAATTACCGCCGGTGCGGCCTATCGCGCTCGACGAGATTCGCGCGGCCGCGAAACGCATCGCGGGCACAATCGTGCGCACGCCGCTGGTGCGCCTCGATCTCGGCCCAAACGCGCCCGACATCCGGCTAAAGCTGGAAAATCTGCAACCAATCAACGCCTACAAACTGCGCGGTGCGGCAAACGCCGTGGCGATGTTGCCGGAAGAATTACGCCGCCGTGGCGTTTGGACGATCAGCGCCGGGAATGCAGGCCAGGGCGTCGCTTATGCCGCGCGTCAAGCAGGCGTGCCGTGCGCGGTCGTTGTCATCGAAACCGCCCCGGATTCGAAAGTACAACGCATGCGGGCACTCGGTGCGAAGTTGATCCCGGTACCGTTTGATGTGGCCTGGCAAGCGATGGAAAACCGCACCTACGACGCAGTAGAAGGCACGTTCATTCATCCGTTTGATGACCACGATTTCATCGCCGGCAACGCCACGATGGCGCTCGAGATTTTAGAAGACGCGCCTGACGTGCAAGCTGTCATTGCCGCGATCGGCGGCGGCGGGTTAATCGCCGGCCTGGGCAGCGCAATCAAGTCACTGAAGCCGGACGTAAAAGTGTGGGGAGCTGAGCCCGAGACAGCATCGCCCGGCGCGCTCTCGTTCGCCGCGCGCTCGCCTCAGGTGTTCTCGGATTGGCAGTACTCGTTCGTCGATGGCGCCGGCGGAAAAAGTATCTTCCCGCGCATGTGGGAGCGCATGAAGGATGTTGTCGGTGGCTCGATTGTCGTTAGCCTGGAACAAACGCGGCGTGCCATGCGACTGATGGCGGAAAAGACGCGCGTGATTGCAGAAGGTGCCGGTGCATTGGCGCTCGCGGCGGCGCTAACTGGGCGCGCTGGAGATGGCCCACTGGTCGCCGTAGTCTCAGGCGGAAACATTGATCTGGCGAAGTTCTGCGAATTGATCGCCGAAGATTGATCAGCGGTTGGGGCGCGGTTCGGGCCTTGAGACTTTGGCATCCGGTTGTGGCTTGTAAGCGCGCCCTCGCGTGACCGCCGCCGTCTTTCGTTTTCTACTCGGTCGAAGAACACAGAAATAATCCGCGCCGAGGTTACGAATATGGTAGTCGTTCAGGAAAGCCCGTGCTTCCTCCTTGGCCTTCTCATCGAGATGCAGGTGCTCGACCAGGATGGCAGCGGGTTGATACCTCGCGAGGTCGAGCTGACGCAGAATCAGCCAGTCATAACCTTCCGCATCAATGTGAAGAAAATCGATTCGTTCTACATTGTTGCGCTCGAGTAGCTCGCGCAAAGTGATTGCTGGGATATCCACCGTCTCGACGTACGGAAGTACCTGTTCATCGAGATGTTTTTTGATGTGTCCTTCCTTAAACGAGCCAAGTTGATCATACCAGAACGGTAAATTAGGTATATGCCGCTTGGCCGCTTCCGAGATGTAGTAGAACGGCATGTTCCCGGCACTATCCGCGACAGCTACATTTTCGAAGCGAAAGCGCGGATCAGCGCCGTAGTTATCGCACAGCCTCTTAAATAGGAATGGAACTGGCTCGACGAAAAGGGCCCGCCAATTCTTGTTCTTAACTATCAAATCGTGCAACGGATCGACTGTCTTGCCGTCGTTCGAGCCGATCTGGACTATCGATAACGGCTGTGCCGGATCGAGCACGCGACGGATTCGCCGCACCGGATCGCGCAGGTAAACCCACGCGCGGATCAGGATTGGACCGAAAAACGGGTTGTGTTTGAGCCATCGTTTCGTCCGCCGCAGCCGAAGGATTCGGGCAATAGTACGGCGGCTGAGTTGAGGGGGGAATAAGAACATAGGCGGACTGGTGAAAGAACGGCCAATTTCGGCTTGCCGGACGCGAAATGCGCCTGGGTGTGCCGGAGTGGCCTGCTTAAACACGCAGCGAGAACCGCGCCAGTCGCGCGATATTCCTCGCCCGCGGGTTTGACCGTTGCGGCTGATTGCGTCGGTGCCCGGCTGCGCTACTTTGAATTATGAGTACCGCCGTCACCGAACCGCCACAAACCACGACACAGCTGAATCAGCTCGAGCAGCTCAAGCAGTTCACTAAAGTAGTAGCGGACACGGGCGACTTTGAATCGATCAGGGTTTTCAAGCCGCAGGATGCCACCACGAATCCGAGCTTGATCTTAGCCGCAGCACAGAAGCCGCAGTACGCTCATCTACTGGACGAGGTTCTGCGGGACCGGAAGAACTCCGGGCTAAGTGGAAACGAGCAGATTCAGGACATCATCGATCATCTTCTGGTGCAGTTCGGCTGCGAAATTCTCACCATTGTGCCGGGGCGAGTTTCGACTGAAACGGACGCGCGGCTGTCGTTTGACGTAGAAGGTTCTATAGCGAAGGCTCGCCGCTTGATCGCGCTCTACAAGGAGAGAGGCATAGGTCCCGAACGAGTGTTGATCAAGATTGCTTCTACATGGGAAGGAATCGAGGCGGCCGAGCAATTACAACAGGAAGGTATTCGCTGTAACATGACGCTGCTGTTTTCACTTCCGCAGGCAGTTCGCTGTGCCGAGGCTAAAGTACAGCTGATTTCGCCTTTTGTCGGCCGTATCTATGATTGGTATAAGAAAGCGAATAATCGCGACTATACCGGTGCAGAAGACCCGGGCGTGCAATCAGTGGACGAAATCTACTCGTACTATAAGAAGTTTGAGTACAGGACGGAAGTGATGGGTGCTAGCTTCCGTAACACCGGCCAGATACTCGAGCTGACTGGCTGTGACCTTTTGACGATTAGCCCTGAATTGATGCAGGAGCTAACTGAATCGACCGAGCCGGTCACGCGCAAGCTTAGCCCGGAAAAAGCGAAGACCGCTCAACTAGAACGGATGCGCCTGGACGAAAAAAGCTTCCGATACTTACTAAACGACAACGCGATGGCGACCGAGAAAACGGCCGAGGGAATTAGGAAATTTGCGGCCGATATTGTTAAGCTGGAGAAGTTGGTTGCGCAGAAGCTGCAAAGGTGAATCGCGATTATCAGCAGAGCGAGTGGAAATAGTTTGCTCGAACTCCGGTTCCGGCGATTTTAACGAGGTCGTTGCCATGAGAAGAGTGCTCCAAGCAAGTCGCGCGAAATCGACCAGGCCGATTGTCTTCCGAAAACATCTGTGCCGTTCTGTCTTTTCCTTCATCGTAGCAAGTGCGACCCTGATAGTACCGCTCGAAGCGGCTTCCCATAAAGGCTCAGAGGTGGAAGCGAACGAAGCGAAGGCAGATGCTTCCGTAACACCCACGCCGACGGCCACGCCGACGTCTGCCGATAAATCCGCCCCTGCGCCGGACTTCAAACCCGAATCCAGCAATAGTTCAGGGAGCGTGACTGTGGAGGGTAATCGCATCGATTACCAGGCCGTCGCAGGGACTCTCGTCGTCCACCCAAAAGGCTGGGATGACGCGGCAGCGGCTGAAGAGAAGAAAACCAAGGAAAGCGAGCAGAGCAAAGAGGAGTCGCAGGGCGAGGGCGAGGCGAAGAACCCGACGGCGGAAGCGTCGATGTTCTACGTAGCGTACACGAAGCAGCATACCGAGCCAGAAAAACGGCCGATCACGTTTCTTTTCAACGGCGGCCCGGGCTCTTCAACCGTCTGGCTGCACATGGGTGCGTTCGGACCGCGGCGCGTGATCACGGCGGATAATTCGCATACGCCAGCCGCGCCGTATCAGGTGGTGAACAACGATTTCAGTTTGCTGGACGCGAGCGATCTTGTCTTCGTCGACGCTCCTGGCACCGGCTTTAGCCGGATCGCCGGCAAGAACAAGGAAAAGGAGTTCTACGGCGTGGACCAGGACGCGCACGCGTTCGCGGAATTCATCGTTGCGTATCTCACTAAGTACGGGCGCTGGAACTCACCGAAATATCTCTTCGGTGAAAGCTACGGCACGCCGCGCTCTGCGGTGCTGTCGAACCTGCTGGAACAGGAGTACGACCTTGATTTGAATGGCGTCATGCTGCTCTCGCAAATTCTAAACTTCGATCTGAGCGCGGATCGGCCAGAAAGCAATCCCGCAATCGAGCTGCCGTATGTCGTGGCTCTGCCCACCTACGCCGCCAGCGCCTGGTATCATCACAAGTTGCCCGGCCCGAATGCTCCGGCCGACTTGGAAGCTTTCCTCAAGGAAGTCGAGGATTTCGCGACAACACAGTACGCGCACGCGCTGGCCGAAGGAGCAACCCTGCCGCAGGCCGAACGTCAGGGCATTGCTGAAAAGCTGCATCAGTACACCGGCCTGCCCGTCAGCTACATCCTGAAGGCAAATTTGCGCATCGACGGCGGTGAGTTCGAGAAGAATCTCCAGGACGATGCGGACATGACTACCGGAAGACTCGATACGCGCTTTTCCGGTCCGACGATGGATCCGCTAAGTAAAGAAGCCGAGTACGATCCGCAGGCCGCCGCCATAAGTTCGGCTTATGTCTCGGCATTCAACGACTACGTCAGGAAGGCTTTGAACTTTGGTCAGGATAAGATGTATCGGCCGCAAACCTCCTTGTGGAGGAAATGGGATTTCAAACACGAGCCGCCAGGAGCGCGCCAGCCGCTGCAACAGGCGACCAATACCATGCCGGATTTAGCCCGCGCGATGAAGTACAATCCTGATCTGAGGATCTTTCTGGCGGGCGGTTATTTCGATTTGGCGACGCCGTTCTACGAGGGTTGGGTGGAAATGCACCATCTGCCGATTCCAGCATCGCTTCAGGACCATATTCAATATCACTATTATCAGTCGGGCCACATGGTTTACGCCCACCAGGAGTCGCTCAAGGCCCTTCACGACGACGCAGCTGCGTTCATCCAAGCGACCGATCACCTCGGCAAGCCGGGAAGTTAGAGTGTAGGCAATTCACTTTCGTCAGCTTCTGTTTGCCCGTGAGCTGGACTAAGCTCAGGAATGCCACGGAAGAACGTGAAGCGGCGGCAAGCGCCTCTTTTGCGCATGGGTTTTCCCGTGAAGGTGGTCGGGCGCGAAGGATTGAAGAGCAATGACACGCGACGCTGGCAGAAGAAGCCGCATCTCCGCACTTCGATTGAGTACTTGCACGCGATTTTTGATTATCTCGCGGGGCAGAAGATCACGATGTACCGCATTTCGAGCGATATTGCTCCGTACTTAACGCATCCGGAAAAGCCTGAGTTTCGCAACCAGATTACCGAAGCGCGGCGCGAGCTGGCCGCATTGGGCAAGGTGGCGCGCCAACGCGACCTGCGGCTTTCTTTTCATCCTTCGCAGTACATCATCCTGAACACAGCGGATGAGCGCCTGCTTCGGCAAAGCCTCCATGACATCGAGGCTCAGGCGGAGATGCTCGATGTGATGGAACTCGGGCCGGAAGCTTGTGTGGTGATTCACGTCGGCGGGGCGTATGAGGACCGTGTGGCGGCACGAGATCGCTGGATGCAAACTTATGAAAGGCGCCTCTCGGCACGCGCAAGAGCGCGTTTGGTGCTGGAGAACGACGATGTCTCGTTTAGCGCCGCAGATGTGCTCGCGATCCATCGCCGTGTCGGTGTTCCGCTGGTGTTCGATCATCATCACTTCTGGTGTCTGAACCCGGAAAAGCTGGAGCTCCGAAGTACGATGGAAAAGTTCGTCCGCACCTGGCCCGCCGGCGTCCGTCCGAAGGTGCATTTCTCGTCGCCGCGTACAGAAATGCGGGAGTGCATTGAACGGGACCGTAAAAGCCGCCGCCGTCGTAAGGTGCTAAAGCCGCCGCTGCTGACCAGCCACGCCGACTTCGTGAATCCGTTCGAGTTCGCTACCTTCATGCGTACGATGGCAGACTTAGAGTTCGATGTGATGCTGGAAGCGAAAATGAAAGACGTAGCCTTGTTGCGACTGCGGCGCGACCTGACACGTTGCGCGCCTGAGGTTGCGGCGCGTTTCGCTATAGAATGAAGTATGAGTCAGAAGAAGAACGTACTAGGTTCGAAAGAGCGCGAGCAGCTACTGGAAACGTTGCAGCGCCGCTTCGAAAAGAACATGCCACGTCACGAGGCATTTGACTGGCACAAGGTAAAGGCGCGTCTCGAGGCTCATCCTGAAAAACTCTGGTCGGTGCACGAGATGGAAGCAACCGGCGGTGAACCTGACGTGATCGGACAGGATAAGTACGGCGCATACATCTTCGTGGATTGCTCGGCGCAAAGTCCCGAAAGACGAGTTAGCCTTTGCTACGATGATGCAGCGCTCGCAGCGAGAAAGGAACATAAGCCGAAGGGCAGCGCTGTAGCCACGGCGGAACAGATGGGTGTCGAACTCCTCACCGAAGATGAATATTTCGCGCTACAGAAGCTGGGCGAGTTCGATACAAAAAGATCAAGCTGGATCAAGACGCCGCCGGAGATCAGGAAGCAAGGTGGTGCCCTGTGGTGCGGCCGCAGCTACGGCCGTGTCTTCGTCGGTTCAAACGGCGCGGATTCCTACTTCCGCGGTAGAGGATTCCGCGCCTCGGTCCGAGTCTAAGAACATCTCTTTGGATACCCCGAAGTAGGAATTTTGTTGCGATGCATCTCCTGCGTTCCTGAGATATCTCTGCGTCTGAAGTGGCGCGAGCTCGTTAGAAATCGTGCCCGACATATTCCCACATCTGGTGATGCCAGTAAGGCCAGTCGTGACCGCCTTGCGCACCCCAGTCGTCCAGATGATGAGCTATCCCCCGATAGCTGAGTACTTCAGACATTCGATAGGTGGGGCCAGGCACTTCCCATGGCCCGCAGCCGGTCGCAAGGTGGATATCACAACTGCGGTACTGATCGAGGAACCATGGGTCGCTTTGGTTGGCCATGTAATCGACCGGGTTATTGAAGTAGAAATTGTCATCATACATGCCGCTCATCGAATCGCGCAGATCGTAAACGCCGGAGAGGGCGTAGCAACGTTTCACGCGATCGGGATGTTTGAAGAGTGTGTTGGCGGCATGATAAGCGCCAAGCGAAGCACCGTAGGTGGTGATGGCGATGCCGGGACTCTGGCATTGTGATTCGATGAATGGAATAACTTCGCGAGCTACGTAGGCATCGTATTGTGCCTGGAGCCAGCTGCGATGGAACGGGTGGGCGCTCTTGTTACTGAACGAATCGCTTTGTACTCCGTTGATGCAGAAGATCCTGATCCGTCCGGCCTCGAGGTAAGGAGAAAGCGTACGGATCATGCCCTGGCCTTGCTGTTCATGTTCATCGCCCATGCTGGTAGGGAATGCGAGAATGGGCATGCCGTAGTGGCCGTAAACAGCGATGCCCATGTCGCGGCTGAGCCGATCTGAGTACCAATGGTAATGCTGCATATCTCCCGAACTTATGAGGTTAGAAGCTCGGGCTCAAGGGTGCTCGAGGATTAATCGGCCAGGTAAGTTGCCGGCTGCCAAGCGCGGAACTGCGCTGACGAGCGCACATCGTATGCTCTTGCTAGCGAACCCGAGCACGCTACATCTACTGCGCTGATGCTGAATGAAGCGGTCATTGCGGTAACAGAATTGCGCAAGTCGTACGGTGAGGTTGCCGCAGTGCGCGGCATTACTTTTGAAGTCGCAGCCGGCGAAGTGTTTGGATTACTCGGACCCAATGGCGCCGGTAAGACGACCACGGTCGAGATACTTGAGGGCTTGCGGCCGCGTAGCGGAGGTGACGTGCGCGTGATGGGGCTCGATCCCGACCGGCAGAAAAACGCGCTCAAGGATCGCATCGGAGTTTGTCTTCAGGCGACGAATCTGCCGGATAAAATCCGTGTCTATGAAGCGCTTCGGCTTTTTGCCGCGTTCTACTCGCGAGCGGCAGACGGCGAAGCGCTGCTGAAGCGGCTCCAGCTTTGGGATAAACGGGACGCCGCTTATGCGACGCTGTCCGGCGGTCAAAAGCAGCGCCTCGCGATCGCGCTCGCCCTGATTAACGAGCCGCAGCTGCTTTTCCTGGATGAACCGACGACAGGGCTCGACCCACAGGTGCGGCTCGAGATTCGCGATCTCATCGAAGAATTGCGCGCGGAAAAGCGCACGATCCTCATGACGACGCACTACATCGAGGAAGCGGAACGGCTTTGCGATCGGGTGGCAATTGTTGACGCCGGCAAAATTATCGCGCTCGGCTCGCCGCGCGAGTTGCAGGAGAAAAGCGCGGAACAGAGCGGGATCGAGTTGACGCTCACCCGACCGCTTGATCACGGCGCCATACCAGGGTTTCCGGACGCCCTGAGTACGGCGATTTCAGATGATCGGCGGACGTTAAATGTCCGGTCCGCGCGGCCGGCGCGCACACTGGTCGAGCTGGTGAAATGGATCGATGGCAACCGCTATGAAATCGAAGACGTGCGCCTGAAACGGCCGACGCTTGAAGATGTGTTCATCGAGATCACCGGGAAAAAACTTCGGGACTAGCCATCACGAGTGAAAGCTTTCCTCGCGCTTTTTAAAATCGACTTCAAGCTCGCGGCACGGAATCGCGCGGTGTTGTTCTTCAACTACCTCTTTCCGCTGATTTTCTTCTTCACCTTCGCGCAGATGTACCACGCCAGCGAAGGCAAGATCATTCTGCTCGTGGTGACGATGGTCACGGTCATCGGTGTTCTCGGAAACGGGCTCTGGGGGGCGGGCATGCGCGCGGTGCAGGAACGCGAAGAGAACATCCTTCGCCGTTTCAAAGTGACGCCGATCTCGCCGGTGCCACTGCTCGGCGCATCAATGCTCACCGGCGTGATTGTTTACCTGCCGAGCGTACTGCTCATGCTGCTGCTGGCGAATCGTATTTACGGAATGGCGTTCCCGCCGACGCTGATCTCGTATCTCGTATTTGTCTGCATCGGCGCGGTCGCGCTGCGATCGATCGGGCTGATCATCGCCGCGGTGGTGAACTCAACACAGGAAGCGCAGATGCTGATCAACATCGTTTACCTGCCGATGCTGCTGCTCAGCGGTGCGACTATTCCTCTCACCTTCATGCCGTCATGGCTGCAAACGGTAGCGCAATTCATTCCCGCCACCTACGTGACGACCGGAGTGTCGCGCATTTTACAGGGCGGCGAAACGATGCTGCAGAATTGGCGTGCTGTCCTTGCGCTGGCCATCTCTGCCGCGGTGGGGCTCTTCATCGCCACGAAACTCTTTCGCTGGGAAAAAGAAGAGAAGCTGCGTCCGCGGGCGAAGCTATGGGTCGCGGCGGTACTACTGCCGTTTCTGTTTCTCGGCGCTTACCAGGCGTGGAGCAAACAGGAAATTACCAAGGCCAAAATACTCGATCGCCAGCTCGAACGCGGGCGAGCGTGGCTGGTGCAAAACGCGCGCATTTTCGTCGGCAACGGCAAAGTTATCGAAAGCGGCGCGGTGCTGATCAAGGAGGGGAACATCGCCCAGGTTTACGACGGCGCTGCACCAAGCGCTGAATCTCTTCACGCCAAGGCAATTGACGCCGCAGGCAAGACGTTGCTCCCGGGGTTGATCGACGTGCACGTGCACCTCGGCGCGCCGGGTGGCTTTTACAGCGAT
This sequence comes from Verrucomicrobiota bacterium, assembly GCA_019244415.1. Taxonomy (GTDB): domain Bacteria; phylum Verrucomicrobiota; class Verrucomicrobiia; order Chthoniobacterales; family UBA10450; genus AV69. The sequence continues at coordinate 49,616 of JAFASN010000084.1, forward strand.
ACAACTAAGTACGCGAACCCGAAAAACGCGGACCGCGCGCTGGAGGCTTATCTCTACTGCGGTGTAACGGCGGTGCGGAGCGTTGGCGACCTGCTTAACGAAATGCTGCGGCTGCGCAAGGTGTTCGGCGGGGGCGAACGGCTCGGTTCGGAGCTGCTATTTTGCGGCCCGCTTTTCACTGCGGAAGGCGGCCACGGCACTGAGTACTTCAAGAACCTTCCTCAGCCCTTGCGTGACCGCCTCATGTCGCAATTCGTGCGCCTGCCGAAGACTCCAGAAGAAGCGCGGCAGCAGGTGGATGAACTTGCGCGGCAGGGAGTGGACGCGATCAAAATAATTTTTGAAGCTGGTGTGCCCGGTTACAGCTTCAATCGCTTCGACGTGAACATCGCGCGTGCGGTCGCGGATGAAGCGCACGCGCGGCACCTGCCGGTGGCAGTCCACACTGGCAGCGCGCACGATGTGGACGATGCCATCAGCATTGGGGCTAATTCGATCGAGCACGGCTCCTTGAGAGACGAAATTTCTGACGCCGCATTCGCTGAAATGAAGGCGAAGAACATCGCCTACGATCCGACGTTGAGCGTGGGAGAAGGGTTCACTGACTTTGCCAAAGGCGATACCTCGTTGCTCAAGCGATCGCTTGTCCAGCAGGTAACGCCGAAAGATTTGATCGAAGGAACAGAAAACGCCGCGCGCAGTGAGCAATTCAAATCGGTGCGCGAGAACATCAGTCATTTTCCGTTATCCGTGGCAATCGGCGCACAGAACCTGCAAAAAGCGTGGCACGCCGGGCTGCTGCTGGTGACAGGATCCGACGCGGGAAACTTTCTCGTCATGCACGGACCGACGGTGCAACGCGAAGTGGAGTTGTGGGTGCAGGCTGGAATACCGATCGAGGTTGCCCTTCAGGCCGCAACAATGAACGCAGCGAAACTGCTGCGCATCGATCAGCGGGTCGGCACGGTGGAGAAGGGAAAGGAAGCGACGCTGCTTATCGTCGACGGCAATCCGTTACAGGATGTAAAGGCGCTCTCGTCCGTTTCGACTGTGTTCTTTAAGGGCGAACGTGTGTCACGTTCGGATTTGTTCGACCAGAAATAATCAGCAGGCCGAGCTTATCGTTTCGTGAAGGTGTAAAAACCGAGCCGCCCGCCGACGCGACTGCCTTTTCCTTCCGTCGAGGTAAAGTGCGCTTTCACATCGTACTCATACGGCAGGCCGGTGCGCACGTGGCCGAGGTTGTACTCGCGCCGGCCGGTGATGCCGTTCACGTGCAACATCGCGTCGCCGTTCGCTTCGATGCGGCCTTCGATTTGTAACCAGGCAGGCTGACCTCGGGTGCCGCGTTCACCGTGCAGTAATCCATCCTTCACTTCAGCTGGAAAATCGAACGTGTAAGCCTGGGCGACGACACCTGTCGGGTCTTTGTACTCAGGCGTATGTAGGTTCACTTGCCATTCGCCGTCGAAGCTTGAGGAAGCCCGTACCGGAAGCGCCAAACCAACGCCGACAGTAACCAAAATGAGCAAACGAATCATTTTCATGACTCTGCTCTATCAGAGCGATCGTGCGAAAACGAGCGCGACGAAGTGGCTGAAATCATGAGCGACGACGTGTGAATCGGTAGGTGAGGAAGCACTCGTTGCCCACTACTTTCATGTCGCGCAAGCTGCCCCTGACACTCCGCGGCAGGAAATCGAAGTTCGCGCCGGTGAGTGTGGGGGCCATTCTCCCGCCGAAGACCAGTGGTGCGACCGTAAGGTTGAGTTGATCGACGAGCTCGAGCTCGAGCAGCGAACGAAAGAGAGACGGGCCGCCCTCACAGGCCACGTACTTCACGCCGTAATCGCAGCGCAATTGCTGAAGCATCCAGCACAGATCGACCTCCGGCGAATCGCTCAGGTGCAGCGTCGCTTTCTCGCGCAACTGTTTCTGTACGGGTCCCGGCATGCGCGTCGTCGAAAAAATGAGAATGGGCGCGAAGTCAGTCTGGAAAATATTCAGCGCTGGTGTGAATCGCCCCGCATTCGAGACGATGACGCGCAGTGGATATTCGCTTTGGCCGCGCGCGCGACGCTCTTTTCGTAATTCTTCGCGCGGAATCCCGAGGCGGACATTATCGCGCTCGAGTGTACTATGGCCGATAAGTACGGCGTCGCCGAGCGCGCGCTGGCGGATGAGATGCGCCTTGTCTTCGCGCGAGGTGAAATCGACCGCAGTGTACTTTTTCGTCGTAATTTTACCATCAGCTGTCATGGCAAAGGTGACGGCGACGAATGGCCGTGGCATCCGGCTGCCGCCGCGCCGTTCACGTTTCACGCGCGCCGATCTCATGCTCGAGCGTGGCGACTTCGCTTTGCATTTCGCGCAGTTTCACATGGCGAGTTTCGCCGCTCGGTTTGTAGAAAAAGTACACCAGACCGCCGGGCGCGGAGCAGAGCAGCATGACGAGAAAACTCATCGAACCGATTAGGACAGCCACGGCCTCGGGCACGCCGCACAAGCCGTGCAACATTACTTGCAAGACATGCTCGCGTAGCCCGACGCCGGCAAAGGAAATCGGAATCGCCGAGATGGTGCGTTCGACCGGCATCACGGCGAAGAAATCGATGAGAGGAACGTGGGCGCCGAAACCATAGGCGACAAAAAGGAAGGTGGTGAAGGTGGATAAGTGCGCCACGAGCGAGACCGCAAACGCGAGGAGACTCGCCGGCCAATGATGGGCGTAGAGATGATAGGCCGCTGAGACTTCGACCAGTTTCTCGCGCCCGGGAAAGTGTTCCGGCAGATGGTTGAAAAGTTTGAAGCCGCTGATGACGAAGGTAGCGCCGAGCGCGGTAATCGAGATGCCCAGAGTGATAACCAGAAAATAGAGATAAGCGCGTGTATCCGGCTTTTGCGCGAGCCAGTCATACCGCAACAAGACGAGCACGCTCGTAATGGTGACGAGTGCGACCAAACCGATCAGCCGATCGAAAAGTACTGCGAGCAGCGCGCCGGCTTTCTTGTCGCGTACTTCCTTGAGCAGCAGGTAGCTTTTGATGATGTCGCCGCCAGTACCGCCGGGTAGGAATTGATTAAAGAACATGCCGATTAGAAAAAGGCTGCCGAGTCTCGGCCACGGCAAGCGAATGTCCTGCACGCGCAGCAGAATCTGCCACCGCACAGCCGCGGCAAGCTCGACGATGATGTAAGCGATGATGGCGGCGGCAACCCAAAAATAATTGGCGGTACGCAGTGCCACGCCCATCTGGGCGCGCTTGTGCGGGTCGTGGAAGACCCAGTAGAGTACGGCAACGGTGACGACGATCTGGAGAATGCTAAGCGCGATTTTTTTCATCGGCGGAAGCGTTCGTTCCAGATCGCCCGCGATTGCGCAATCTCTTCCGCCGTGCGGCGCGGGCTCAATTCCCAGACGATTTGGCAGTCTGCCGGCAACATGCGCGTGAGTGTCTCCAGATTTTTCATGTCGCCGAGAAATGGCGGCTGATGATCCTGCGCCGGCCACTTCACGTCCTGCATGTGGCAGCCGATCGTGCGCGGTGCTATTTCGCGCAGCCATTCGGCGTGCTCGAGAAACCCGAGGTTTTCTTTCACCTGAATGTGACCCATGTCGTGCCAGTAACCTGCATGCGGCGAAGCCAGTTCATCCAGCAACGCCGGCAGCTCGCGCTCGCTCGGAATTTCTTCGTAGCCGCGCCGGCCTTCGATGCCGAGTCGAATCTTCTTTTCCGCGGTGCGCTCGAGAATCGGTTTGAGGCATTCCTTCACGCGCTCCAAGTACATAGGAGCGCGCTGCTCGCGCGTTTTTACCGCGTTCACTTTTTTGCGCACGTACTTACGCGAGAGCAGTTGATCAGTCTTTGCCAGCTCAACCAGTTCATCCGTGATCGGGCTCATGCGCACCGACCCACAATGCAGCACGACGAATTGCGCTTGCAGCCGCTCGGCGAAATCAATCGTCTGCAACGTTTGTTTTATCGCGCGCTCGCGTTCGCGCCTGTCGGCCGAGGACATCTCGTAGCAATCAGGCGACGCGGTCATCACTTCCACCGGCAACGGACAGAAGTTATGCAAACTACTGAAGCGTACTTCGCCGGCTTCAAACATTTTTTGAATGCCAGGCATCAAGGAAATGCGAATGCCGTGGCCGAGCTCAACAAGATCGAAGCCGAGGGCTTTGATCTCGCGCAACATCTCGTCGCCGGAAGTGTGGCGGCCGGAATTCCACGACGTGGAAAAAGCAATCGGTCGCGCAAAGCTCACGCGACGGCAGCTGGTTCTGCTTCCCGCTCGACTTCAGGAATGGTCGCGCCGGTTCTTTCACACCCGCGCCGTCCCGCCATTTGCAAAACAACAACGCCAATCAGGCCAAACGCTATCGCGGAAATGGACAACGTGAGCCGCATGCCGATGGCATCAGCAAGCGCGGGAATACCGAGACCGGCGAGCGGCATCAACCCAAAAAAGCTCAGGCCGAACACGGCCGAAATGCGCCCGCGCAACGCCGCCGGCGCGCGCTCCTGCACGATGGTATTCGCAAGACCGAAGTTCATGGAAAGTCCAACGGCGAGAATGCCCATGGCGACGGCTGTGATTGTGAAACTGTTGAATCGCGACAAACAAAACAGCGCCGCGCCGACGACGATGACGCCGCCGGTCATAAAATGAAATCGATGATCGCGCGCGATGCTGAGGAGCCCGAGCGCGCCCATGAGCGAGCCGGTGCCGGAAAACGCCATCAGCGTGCCGAGTTGCTCCGGGCCGAGGTGGAGCACGTTCTTGACGTAAAGTGGCAACATCACTCCAATCACCGGATAGACGAAGAGCGTCACGGAAGCGATGAGCACGATGAGCAAAAGAATTACCCGGTCCTGCCGTACATAACGAAATCCTTCCGCAAAACCGCTTTGGCGTTGCTCTTCCTCTTCGGCTGAGCCGCGGGCGCGCGGCGGCAATGTCAACATCGCGGTGATCATCGCGACAAATGAAATCGCGTTCGCGAAAAAGGCGGAGGCCGCACCCCACATGGCTACGGCGATTCCCGCCAGGGAAGGGCCGACGAGGCGTGAACCGTGAAAGACGGAGCGGTCAAGCGCGATGGCAGTGGCGATTTCGTCCCGCTTCACCAGTTCGGGCACGAGTGCATTAAGTGCTGGCATTTCAAACGCGATGCAAACGCCCAGAAACGCGGCCAGCGCGCCGATGTGCCAGATCTGAATGCGCCCGGTGAGAACGAGCGTGCCGAGAATCGAGGCGGACACGATCTGCGCGAGATTCGTGCTGATGAGAATCTTGCGTTTGTCGTAGCGATCCGCGACCGAGCCGCCGAACATGGTGAGCGCGAGACTCGGCAGGCCGGAAGCTAAACCGATGAGCCCGAGATACAGGTTGCGATTCGTCAGCGTACTCATGACAAATCCCTGCGCCATCACCTGCATCCATGTGCCGGTATCGGAAATGGCCGAGCCGATGATGTAACGGCGAAACGGCCCGGCATGCAGCAGCTTGAGCATGCCGCGATGTGATGCAGGTGAACTCATCTGAGGTGTGACTCATACGCGCGGGGCGATGAGCTGGCAATGCGAGTCACTACACGGGCCGAATCCGCATGTTGTAGAGGCGGGTGTCCTCACCCGCAACTTCTTCGACGCGCCGTTCTGGTGCGGCTGAGGACAACCGCCCCTACACCCTGGCCATTCCGGCGCAGCGAGAGGCGAAGGCTAAATTCCGTGGGGCCGGAGGTAATTCGCCCAGAGCAATAGCGCCACCAATACAAGTAGCGCGCCGATGATCACCGCGATCGCCTTTTGCGTATCTTTTTCCATTCTCAAACGGGGATGCTCGGATGAGATCGAGTCCGCGTCCAGCATTAATGGTGCGCCGGACTACGCAGTTGAACAGGCTCATTTATCCAACCCGAAAAATACGAGAGCCAGTCCGAACGTATCGATTAAGCCATGCGCGAGCACTGGAGCCCAAACGATGCGCCACCAAAAATGCGGGCATTTGAATCCGATTGCGCTCCAGCGTCCGTCACGAATCCTGACTGAGAGTAGACCCAGGACGAAAAGTATTGGGACCTCATTTGGCAGAACGTGGAAGACGTTGTGTCGGATCACGATCGCAGTTCCGAGCAGGAACTCGCACGCGCTGATCACTCGCGGAACACTATCGCACGGCTGGAATTCCGTATGATTGCTTTTCACGCCAAGCTGACGTTCGATTAGCACGGCACTCTCGTCGAGAGCCGTTTGCCGCATTCCGCGGCGTGTTGTTGAGCATCCGCGGGATTACAGGCTCGCAGCCTGTGCTCACTGGAACAGATCCACACGATGCATCGCGTTGCCGGGCGAGCAGCGATTGTTATTTTGAACCATGCGCATTGATCGGTTTACGCAGAAAATGCAGGAAGCGCTCCAGGCGGCGCAGGATCTCGCCTCGCGCGAACAGCAGCCGGAGATCGGGAACGAACAGTTTTTGCTCGCTCTTCTCGAACAGAGCGAAGGCGTGACGCGGCCGCTGCTGGAGAAAATTGGCGCCGCGCCGGATGCGGTGCGGGCGCGCATTGAGGCTGAGCTGTCGCGGCGGCCAAAGGTGAGCGGCGCGATTTCAGATCTGCGCATGTCGAACGATTTGCGTCGGACGCTCGATGCGGCGGAATCGGAAATGACCAAGCTCCGCGATGAGTACGTCAGCGCGGAACACTATCTTCTCGCGCTTTCTAACGAGAACAATCCGGCAGCGAAGGCATTGAAAGACCTCGGCGTTACACACGCGAAGCTGATGCAGGCGTTGCAGCAGGTGCGCGGCTCGCAGCGTGTGACGGATCAGAATCCCGAGGGTAAGTACCAGACGCTGGAGAAGTACGGGCGCGATCTGACCCAGGCCGCGCGGCGGGGGAAGATCGATCCGGTTATCGGGCGCGATAATGAGATTCGGCGCGTCATGCAGGTACTTTCGCGGCGCACGAAAAACAATCCGGTACTCATCGGCGAGCCCGGCGTGGGCAAGACGGCGATCGTGGAAGGCTTGGCGCGCCGCATTATTTCCGGCGATGTGCCGGAGTCGCTGAAAAACAAACGCATCATCGCGATGGATATCGGCGCGATGGTGGCAGGCGCGAAGTTCCGGGGAGAATTCGAGGACCGATTAAAGGCGTTCCTTAAAGAAGTCACTGACTCGCAGGGAGAAATCATTTTGTTCATCGATGAGCTGCACACGATCGTGGGTGCCGGCGCGGCGGAAGGTTCGGTGGACGCATCGAACATGCTGAAGCCGATGCTCGCGCGCGGCGAGCTGCGGACCATTGGTGCGACTACGCTGGATGAGTACCGCAAGTACATCGAGAAGGACGCGGCGCTGGAACGGCGGTTTCAGCCGGTGATGGTAAATGAACCGAGCGTAGAGGACACAATCGCAATTCTGCGCGGACTGAAAGAACGATACGAAGTACATCACGGCGTGCGAATTACCGATGCGGCTCTTGTCGCAGCGGCGGTACTTTCCCATCGCTACATCAGTGATCGATTTTTGCCGGATAAAGCAGTCGATCTCGTGGATGAAGCAGCTTCACGTTTGAAGATTGAGCTCGATTCCATGCCGACGGAAATCGACGTGATCGAGCGCGAGATCATGCAGCGCGAAATGGAGCGGCAGGCGCTGAAGAAGGAAAAGGATCCGGCGAGCAAGGACCGGCTGCAAAAGCTCGAACGGGAGCTGGCGGAGCTGAAGGAAAAATCGAGCGCGATGAAGGCCGAGTGGCAGAAGGAGAAATCGCAGATCGACGAGCAGGCGAGGATCAAGGAACAACTGGACCAAGTTCGTACTGAACTCGAGCGGGCGCAGCGACGCGGCGAGTTGGGCAAAGCAAGCGAGATACAGTACGGCAGGATTCCCGAGCTGGAGAAAAAGCTGGCACAGGCTGATGCGAAAACGAAGGGTGATGGAGCGCGTCCCCGTCTGCTGCGCGAGGAAGTGACGGAAGAGGACATCGCGCAAGTCGTCTCTAGCTGGACCGGCATTCCCGTTTCGCGATTGCAGGAAGGCGAAAAGGCAAAGCTTGTCCGCCTGGAGCAGCATTTGCACGAGCGCGTGGTCGGTCAGGATGCGGCGATCAAAGCCGTGGCCAACGCAGTGCGGCGTGCCCGCGCCGGCTTGCAGGACCCAAATCGGCCCATCGGCTCGTTTATTTTCCTCGGCCCGACCGGCGTCGGCAAAACAGAGCTGGCGCGCTCATTGGCGGAGTTTTTGTTCGATGACGAGAACGCGATGATTCGCATCGACATGAGTGAGTACATGGAGAAGCACACCGTTGCGCGGTTGATCGGCGCGCCGCCCGGCTACGTGGGCTACGAAGAGGGCGGGCAACTTTCCGAAGCCGTGCGCCGCAAACCGTACTCAGTGGTGTTGTTCGATGAAATCGAGAAAGCGGCGCCGGATGTCTTTAATGTCCTGCTGCAAGTGCTCGATGACGGACGCATCACCGATGGCCAGGGTCGCACGGTTGATTTCAAGAACACGGTCATCATCATGACCTCAAACATCGGGTCGCAATTCATCACCGAAGAAGAATCGAGCGAGCGCCGGACACGGCTGGTCATGGATGCGTTGCGCGCACATTTCCGGCCGGAGTTCCTCAATCGCGTGGACGAAATCATCATCTTCGATCGGCTGACTGAAGATGACCTGAAGAAGATCGTAGAGATACAATTGCGCGGGCTGAGCAAACGTCTAGCGGAGCAAAACATCACGTTGCGGCTGAGTGATGCTGCCAAGGCGTTCATCGCGCGTGAAGGGTACGATCCGGTGTATGGCGCGCGGCCGTTGAAGCGGGCGATCCAGAGCGATATTCTCAACCCGCTCAGCCTCGATCTGCTCGAAGGGAAATTCCACGAAGGGGAAACGATCCAGGTGGACGCAAAGAACGGGTCGCTGGCCTTCTCAGCGGGTTGACGCGACATCGCGTACTCGCGATCGCTCTCCTTGACTGTTTTCGCACAAATGTGGGAGCATGAATCCGCTTTCGCACGACAGCGCTTTGCCTGCGTACTTGTTTCACAAGTTGCAGGCCGGTGCCGTCGAAAAAGTTTTCCAGAATGCCACACGCTCCATCACTTACAGATTTTGTCGCGGTGCTGATCATGTTTAGCACCATGTCGAGCGCTGCCGTTGTCGGCGGCCGCCAGCTTGCACGCCAGCAACGACGCCGGCGTCGCAGACGCCGCTCGCAGCTGCACGTGGTGTAAGTACGGGCGGCTTTTTCAGGCGCTTCCTATTCTTCGTCTAAACGAAGCGGCGTCTCCGGACGGACGAATTTCGGTTGCCAAGTTATCGCTTTCCGGCATCTTAGCCGTTCGGCCGCCACGTGGCGCGAGCTTCCAGCTTGCGGCCCAGCTTCGCTGGCAAAAGGCAATCTCCTGGAGGTTGCTCTACCATCACGCGGGCGATTCTTACTTATGGCGGAAACGACTGAACTTGTGCCGGAGTTGCTGGAAGCGGGCGTGCATTTCGGGCATCAGACCAAGCGCTGGAACCCGAAGATGCGGCCTTACATCTTCGAGCAGAAAAACCAGATTTACATCATCAACCTGGATGAAACCGTGCGGCAGTTGCGGCGCGCAACCGAGTTTCTCCAGGAAGTGACACGGCGCGGCGGCAAGATTTTGTTCGTCGGCTGCAAAAAGCAGGCGCAGGAAGCCGTGAAAGAAGCGGCGCTCGCGTGCGGCCAGTTCTACGTGAACCAACGGTGGCTGGGCGGGACATTGACGAATTTGACGACGATCCGGAAGAGCATCGGCCGGCTGAAGTATATCGAGGAGATTGAGCAATCGCCTGAGTACCGGAAAATGGGAAAGCAGGAGATCGCGGCCCTCAATCGCGAAGGAGCCAAGCTGCGGCGCAATCTCGATGGGATTCTCGACATGGCGCAGTTACCGGATGCGCTCGTGATTGTGGACACGACGCGCGAGCAGAACGCGGTGAACGAAGCGCGCCGGCTGAATATTCCGACGGTGGCAATTGTAGATACCAACGCCGACCCGGATATCATTGATTACCCGATCGCCGGCAACGACGACGCGATCCGTGCCATCCGCGTGGTTTTGCAGAAGCTGGTGGACGCGATTGTTTCGGCCAAGGCGGATTCGCCGGTGGCCGGACAAGCCGAGATGGCGGGTGTATCGGCGTAGCGCGACGCGTCGAGAGTTGATGGTTGAGGTTTGAGAGACTCTCAATCAGCCACTGCGCGGCTCTCAACTTTCAACTAACGACACTCAACTATTTTTCATGCAAATTGATCCAAAACTCGTAAAAGAACTCCGCGAAAAAACGAACGCGGGCATGATGGATTGCAAGCGCGCGCTGACGGAGGCCAACGGCGATCTTGGGAGGGCGGAACAGATTTTGCGCACAAAAGGCATCGCAAGCGCGAGTAAGAAGGCTTCGCGGGCAACGAAGGAAGGCATCGTGGCCAGTTACATCCACCTGCAAGGCAAAGTGGGCGTGCTCGTCGAGGTAAACTGCGAGACGGATTTTGTGGCGAAAAATGAGAATTTCAGGGCGTTTGTGAAGGACATCACGCTGCACATCGCCGCGGCGCATCCGTTGTACGTCAGCCGCGAAGACGTACCCGGCGCCTTGGTGGAAGCCGAGCGCGAGATTTACAAAGCGCAGGTCAAGGGAAAGCCGGAGCCGGTGATCAGCAAGATTGTGGAGGGGAAGCTGGAAAAATTTTACAGCACCGTTTGCCTGTTGGAGCAGGGGTTCATCAAGAATCCAGACCAGACGATCAAGGAGTTGGTGAGTACTAAGATCGCGGAGCTGGGCGAGAACATTGTGGTGCGGCGTTTTACGCGTTATTTGGTGGGCGAGCCGCTGGGGCACGATGAAAATAGTGATGAGTGACGCACTTCCGGGCGATGTTCCGGCTCGCTGAGACTCATCACGCGTCACTGTTTCCCGACACGCGCATTCGCTCGTCCGCGTGCGTTTCCTTTTAGCGCGGCAGGCGATTGCGCGCGCCGGGCTTTCAGGTGTTCTGGGGCCTGAAACACGGAACTCAACCTTAGGAAGAAAAAATGAAACTTGATTCGCTGGAACCGCTGTTCGTCGAGGAACTGCGGGACATCTACAACGCTGAAAACCAACTCACGAAAGCGCTGCCGAAAATGGCTAAAGCGGCCAGCTCGGAAGAACTAAAGAGCGCTTTTCAGGAGCATCTCGAGCAGACGAAGGAGCACATGGAGCGATTGGAGGAAATCTTCGAGGAGCTCGGCAAAAAGCCGACGGGAAAAACCTGCAAGGCGATGAAGGGGCTCATCGAAGAAGGCTCCGAGATGATGCAGGAAGATGGCGAGGACTCGGTTATTGACGCGGCGATTATCGCGGCAGCGCAAAAGATCGAGCACTACGAGATCGCCAGCTATGGCACGGTGCGGGCATGGGCAGAGCAACTGGGGAAAGACGATGCCGTTGATCTGCTCCAGCAAACGCTCGACGAGGAATCGGAGACGAACGAAAAGCTGACGGAACTCGCGGAAAGCTCGATCAACGTCGAAGCGAAAGCGGGAGAGTAGGGTCGTCTTAAGTACGGGAAAGCCGCCGGCGGGTTCTTGCACCGGTGCGGCGGCTTTTGTTTTCGCGCTGATGCCACCGCATTGTCGCCGTGTTGCATGCGCGTGACACAAGGCGCACCCTTCAACCGCAATGGGCTTGACCACCTACCGTCGCAAGCGCGACTTCGATGTCACGGCCGAGCCGGCCGGTACGTCGCAGCCAAAGGCGAAAACGAAGGCGGCGCGATTTGTCATTCAAAAGCATGATGCCACACGCTTGCACTACGATTTCCGCCTCGAGATGGAAGGTGTACTCAAGTCTTGGGCAATACCAAAAGGGTTGCCGTGGGCGCAGGCGGAAAAACATCTCGCCGTCGAGGTGGAAGATCATCCGATCGAGTACGGCGACTTCGAAGGGATCATTCCCGAGGGGCAATATGGCGGCGGCACGGTGATGTTATGGGACCGTGGGACGTATGAAGTGACTCACGCCGACAGCCCGCTGGCGGGTCTTCGCGCCGGCAAGTTCCACGTGATTTTGCACGGCAAAAAAGCGCAGGGCGAATGGGCGATGATCCGTATTCGCCCCCAAGGCGACAAGAACCAGTGGCTCCTCATGAAAACGGGCGGCAGCGTGAAGCCGCTCTCAAGCAAGCGCGATGATGAGTCAGTGAAAACCGGCCGGACGATGAAGCAGATCGCGGCGCAGGCGGATGCGGAGTGGCAATCGAACCGGGTGGAACAACAAAGTACGGGCTCCGAGTTCAAGTCGCGCATTCGTGCCGCGATCAAAAGGAAAACAGCGGGGGTGGCGGAGCCAAGCCGGTCGGTGTCCGACAAGAAGGAAGCTGGCAGTTTGCTCCAGCTCCCGAAAGCCAAAGCGCAATTCATCGAGCCGATGAAGCCGCGGCTGGTTGAGCAACTGCCGGCGGGCGGCAATCGGAGCTACGAGTTGAAGTTCGATGGCATCCGCGCGCTGGCGGTGAAGAGCAGCGGCCGTCGCGTGCAACTCATTTCGCGCAACGAGAAAGAACTTAACAAACGATTTCCCGAGATCGCGGCGGCGTGTGAGGAGATTGCGGCCGAGCAATTCGTCATCGACGGCGAAGTCGTCGCGGTGGACGAGGAGGGTCGCTCGTCATTCCAGCTTTTGCAGCGGGGCGAACTTGATGCGCAAGATGCGCCGCTGCTGTTTTACGCTTTTGATCTTCTGCAAATGAACGGCCGCAGTCTGCTGTCGTTACCGCTGACGGAGCGCAAACAGTTGCTTGGGGCGATGCTGCCGAAAACGAGTAACGCGATCCGTTTTTCCGGTGAACTTCCGGGTGAACCGCAAACGTTGCTTGAGGAAGTGAAGCGCCGCGGGCTCGAAGGTTTGATCGGTAAACAGCGCGATTCAGTGTACGAGCCGGGGCGGCGGAGCGGCGCATGGATCAAAATCAAGTGTGTCAACGAACAGGAATTCGTCATCGGTGGGTACACGCCGCCAGCCGGCTCACGTAAATTCTTCGGAGCGCTGCTCGTGGGGTACTACGACCGGAAGCGGTTGCTCTTTGCCGGCAAAGTCGGAACCGGATTTGACGCGAAATCGCTGGCTGAGCTGTACCAGAAAATGCGCTCCGAAAAAGCCGAGGCATGCCCATTTGCCGATCTGCCGTCGAAGCAAAACGGGCAATGGGTGCAGGGCATTACGCCCGGCGAAATGCGCAGGTGCACCTGGGTGAAACCAAAGTTCGTGTGCCAGATTAAATTCGCCGAGTGGACCCGCGATTTGAAATTGCGTCAGCCGGTATTTCTCGGATTGCGCGAGGACAAGGCCGCGCGCGAAGTGGTGAGGGAAAACGGATCAGCGGGCGCGTGAGCGCAGCGCGACCGACGCAATTGATATGACGAACAATAGTACGCCGAAGGTGCAGACAATCGCCGCGCCCGATGGAAAGTCGCCGTAAAACGACCAGAAAAGCCCGATGATTCCGCCGAGTAATGAGATGATCCAACCGAGCAAGAGGCGCAGCGGCGTGGAGCGGGCGAGTGTCACTGCGCACACAGCGGGCACGATTAAGTAGCTGAAAACGAGCAGTACGCCAGCGACGCGCACGAACACCGTCACGACCACACCGAAGGTGGCGTAGAAAAGAAAATCCCAGAGCCGAACCTTGAGCCCGCGCTCGTAGGCCGACGCCCGGTCGAACGACACAAGCATGAAGTTCCGCCGCAACAGGAAGTGAAGTACGCCGACGGCAACAAAGACGGCGAAACATTTCCAGACTTCCACCGCGCTCACGACCGTGATGTCGCCTACCAGCATGTTGCGGATTTCCTCGTTGCCGTGCGGTGACTTCGACAATAAAAGTACCGCGGCAGCGGCGGCCACGACGTACGCGATGCCGATGATCGCTTCCTGCGGGATCTCGCTTTCGCGTTTCCCTGTCGTCGCAAACAGGGCCGCGCCGACCAGCGTAAGAGCAAGCCCGATCGCGTAGGAGATGAAGCTCTCCGGCTCGAAGTTCAAAAGTACGGCGATGCAGATGCCGAGCGACGCCATTTGCGCCATGGCGATGTCGATAAAAATAATGCCGCGCTGGACCACGTGCAGCCCGAGGTAAACCAGCAGCCACGGCAAAAGAATGCAAGCCGCAATGGGCCAGAACATCACGTCAAACATGTGAATGGTGACGGGTGATCAGCGAACGGGTAAACGCGCTTGGTCTATTCACAGTTCACCGGTCGGTATTCAGATACTACCTCAGGGCCGCGGCCAATCGCGAGACCAGCGTGTCGATAAGTTCAATGTAAGTACCAGTGTTCGGCAGCGCGCCGGGATATTGCGCAAACTCCACCACCTTCGCGCCTGTGGCGCTGGCGACTCGCTCAGCAATTTTCCGGTCGTGATATGGTTCGACGATGACTGCTTTGATGTGCATCGCTTTCATCTGCTCGATCACTTCGGCGAGATGAGAAGGGGATGGAGGAATGCCGGGTTTCGGCTCGAGGAAGACATCAATCTCAATGCCGAAGCGATGCGCAAAGTACGGCCATGAATCGTGGTAAGCGGCGACGTGTTGACCTTTAAACGGCAGCATCGTGGCGCCCCACTGCTGGAGTTTCGCGTTGATGGCAGCTTCGAACTTTTTCTCGTTAGCATCGTAGGTCGCGGCATTGGCAGGATCCACGGCCGAGAAGGCGCGCGCGATGTGCGCCGCGATTGACTTGGCGATAATCGGGTCAACGCCGAAGTGCGGATTACCCATGGCATGCACATCACCGGCGGCCCTCGTGAGAGTCGCTGGTACTTCCATCAAGCGCACACCTTCGGATGCTTGTACTCTGCCCGGTTGGCCGAGTTCGATCTTCGAATTGCGGGCGTTTTGCAGGAGCGGAGGCAGCCAGCCGATTTCAAGCTCAGCGCCCCCATCGATCAAGACATCCGCCTCGCGCAGCGCGACGACAAAACTGGGCCGGGCATCGACGAAGTGGGGATCTTCCGTCGGCTTGGCCAGCACAGTTAACGAAATCTTGTCATCGCCGACCGCGCGCGCGAGTGCGCCGAAATCGGGGAGGGTAGCGACGACGTTGATTTTCGCCTGCGCGGCCGTGGCCGTGAGCAGAGCCATGAGTACGAGAAGTTGTTTTTTCATAGTTTTACAAAGCCGGAATTTGTTTCCCATCCGCTGCCCAGAAACTCGCGAATCGAACATCAGAACTTGTGCGCGCCGTGCGCGCCGAGGATAAATTCAAACTGTAGGAACACCGAGTCGGCCTGTCGTTCAGTCAGGAAGTAATTGGAGTCCAGAAAGTCGTGGTTGTACTGCAAGCGGAGCTTGGAAAATTCAGTCGGATACCAGGTGATATTCGCACTGATGCGCGAGCGACTCTGCCGGTCGGGGTCATCCGTGTAACGCGAATCCTGCATGTGCATGTAATCACCACGCAAGCCAGCAACCCAGCCTTTGTGGTAGCCCCAGAGCAATTGCGAATACATGCCCCAATCGTGAAACGTTTCCGCCACCGGGAATGTATCGTCTAGCCCGCGGCCCGCTTCGAAGCGGCGATACATCACTTCGTTTTGCCATTTCACAAACGGAAACCCGCCTTCCGCACGCGGGCTTTTCCATTTGTATAACAAATCTCCGCCATAAATCTGCGTCCGTGCATTCGGGCCGGTGTCATTTGAGCCGAAAGCTCCGCTCGCGCCGGCCAGGACCGTCTGCGTACTGCTCAGGTTGAACGACGTCTCGAAACGAGGTTCCCAGGCAAAATCGTAGAGACCGCGGGCTTCGCGATCGTTTGTCTCCCGCCCAAAGAAAATCCCGTTGTCGCCCGGATTGCGAAATGAGTACCCCGTGCCGCCACGACCGTTCTGCACCGCAAGCAGCAGTTGCGAGTACCACGGAAGCGGCAACGTCCACGAGATCTGCGCGCCGACGCCGCGTAATCCGTCCGGCCCCAGCAGCAGCCCGTGCACGATTGGATCATCGGCGAAATCCCACGTGTGCGGATGCGTCGGATTAATGCGGCCAAAAGGCGCGAAGAACTGTCCGCCGCGCGCCTGCAACCCGAACGGCAAGTTCGTTGTCTGCAAGAATGCCTCTTCAGCTTCCACTTCGGTATTATTGTTGTTGTCGAGCAGGAACACGATATTGGCGAAGCCTTCAAAGTACGGATCGACGGCGCCGTCCACCGCGAGCTCGAGATTGCGCGCATTGAAGCCGCGTTGTTGCGGATCGTGATCGCCCACTTCGAGGCGACTAAGATCACGATCGCTGGAATAGGCGAGCGCAAACATTCCATCGAAGGAAATGTTCATATAGGTGCGGCTGCCGCCGATTGTGATCGGCGCGGTGAGCGAGCTGCTGGTCGAGCTGGTAATCGCGCTTTCAGGTCCCGCCGGCGCTGTGGCACCGGTCGAAGCGACAACAGATTCGTCGGTAGTAGGAAAGCCGCCCGCCGTCGTCGTCGTCGCAGCCGCTGACGCGGACGGCGGCGGCGCAGGCGCGCCAGCAACGACCGAGGTGTCTGTTGTCGGAAACTGCGGAGCGGCCGGAGCCGGCGAAGCTCCCGCGATGGGAGACGGTTCGACGGTAGCATTTGCTGTTTGAGCGAGGTTCGCTTTCTCCAGCGCCGTTTGCTGATCTTTCACCTGCTGTTGCAATGCTTTCACCGTGTCCGTAAGCGCCTGGACCTGCTGGCGCAAAGATTCCATGTCGCTTGCCGGCGATGGCGATGGCGAGGGTGATGCACTCTGCTGAGCGAGGATCGCGAGGGGCAACAAAGGTACAAATGTGCTAACAAGAAAAATTTTTATCATGAATTTCCTCGGCAAGTTCCGTCCGCTTTTATGCGGATAAGAAGACGTTCTGCTCGCGTATGATCAGCAACCACCTAAACGCCACGGCGTTGCTGCCCCGCAAGGGGAAGATCACCGCGTCAGGAACGTAGCGGCGGCGCGTGCTCGAGCACGCTTGCGCTGAGGAAAAGCGGCGGCGTTGAAGGCGGCGCGAGGAGCGTGCAAAGGCGCCCGAACATCCGCGCAGGCCCGGCAGGCGCGCAGGCGGGCGGAACAAAGTGATGGTAGCTGCCTGACTGGAGCAACGTCACCACGCAGCCGTGATGCACTTGTGCGGCGTCAGCGTGAATGCGCTCGTGAAGTCCCGGCGCGACGGCCAGCACCAGCGCCCAGGCGAAAGCTGCGGCGAGGATCGCGCCAATGCTTTGCCGCTTCATTGCGGCGCGAGCATGTCCCGCCGGTGTCAATCGCGCAACATCTTTCGTCATCCTCAAACAAATCGCTGCCGCTGGCCTTCGGCCGTACCGACATTAAATTAGCGCCGGATGAAACGCGTCTTTGGGTTGGAGACGGAATTCGGCATCACCATTGACGGCGCTGAGTCGGTCGATGTCGTGGCGGAATCGATCGCGCTCGTGCGCAGCTACACCGAGCATGGCGCGCTGATGAAGTGGGATTACGGGCACGAAGACCCGCACCGGGATGCACGCGGCTTTCGCGCGCGTGAGCTACGCCAGGACACGGACGAATCCGCCTATTACGAGATCGACAAAAAGCGGCCGCTCAGTTTTCAGGAAATCAAAAGCGATCTCGTACTCTCGAATGGCGCGCGCTTTTACAACGACCACGCGCACCCGGAATATTCCACACCTGAGTGCACGACCCTGCGCGAGATCGTGGCTCAGGATAAAGCCGGCGAGCGCATCCTGGCCGAGTGCGCCCGGAGGCGCGACACACATCTGCCGGAAAACCAGCGCGTCCGAATCTACAAAAACAATACCGATTTTCTCGGGCACAGTTACGGGTGTCACGATAATTACCTGATGCGGCGGGATGTGCCCTGGGAACGCATCGTCAGCGGCACGTTGCCGTTCCTGATCACGCGGCAGATTTTCGCCGGCGCGGGCAAGATGGGCGTGGAATCAGAATGCGCCGCCAATGAACCCGGCGTTTTCCAGATTTCACAGCGCGCAGATTTCTTCACCGTGCTGGTCAGCATCGACACCATGAATCGCCGCCCGCTGGTGAACACGCGCGACGAACCGCACGCCGACACCAATAAGTACCGCCGTTTTCACGTCATCATCGGCGACTCAAACATGAGCGAATGGTCGACGGCGGTGAAGCTCGGCACCACCGCGCTCGTACTCGAGCTAATCGAGCGCGGGAAAGTACCGGCGATCGAGATCGCGCAGCCAATCGACGCGACCAAGGCGATCAGCCGCGATCAGAACCACGACTGGGTGATCGAGCTGCGTGATGGACGCAAGATTTCCGCGATCGATGTGCAACGGCTGTACCTTCACGCAGCCGAGGAAATCAGCGCGGAGAGCGACGAGAACCGCTGGGTTTTCAACGAATGGCAAAACGTGCTGAACGATCTCGAGCACGACGTCGCGCTTTGCCGGGATCGCGTCGATTGGGTGGCAAAGATGTTCCTGCTGCGTTCGCTACAGGAAGAAGAGAAGCTGGCGCCGGGTGATCCGTGGCTGCAATCGATCGATCTTGAGTACCACAATGTCGATCTCGAGCGCGGCTTGTACTACGAGCTTTTGCGCCAGGGAACGGTTCGGCGCGTCGTCACCGAAGACGAAATCCGCGACGCGATCTTTTCGCCTCCGCAAACGACGCGAGCGTTTCTGCGCGGGCGCGCCGTTGCCCGTTTCAATGAGCAGATCGAGTCGATCCAGTGGAACGAGATTGTTTTGGCCGATGGCACACGGGCCGGGCGCCGCGTCATCATGCCTGAACCAGCCGATGCGACTTTGAATACAACAATTCGCGAGAGTACGGATTACTCGGATTTTCTACGGAAGCTTGACGGCCGGACAGACGCATAGGGGAGATGATGAATCTCGCCGGCGCATATCGAGTATCGCTTTTGCTTCGCTAAGGTGGCTGGCTTGAGTACGGCAGCCGGGTAGTTGCGCCAGCGTAAACAATGCACTTAAGTACGACCGGAGGTCGAGGGATGAGAAGGTTGCTGTTTTTGCTCGCGAGTTGCTTCGCGCTCGTAATTGCGTGTTCGGCTTTTGGTTTTAGTCAGGTCATCGTCTTCGGCGACAGCCTTTCCGATGACGGTAACGTGGCGCATCGCGTGCGGGATGTCGTCGGCTTCAGTTATCCCAGTACGACCTTCGATTATAGCAACTATCGTTTCACCGACGACTTCGATACTTATCCGGCGTCGAAGCTGTACCACGGAACCTGGCATGAACAATTGGAGCAATCGCTGCTACAGCTTCCCGTCGCGACGAACAGTCTTGACGGCGGCAATGACTATGCTTTCGGCGGCGCGACTACGCAGGATGGCACCCAGCAACGCACCGTAGTTAATAATCCTTCGCCCATCGGCAATGGAAGCGTTTCGGTAACGATTGACAACATGGGCCAGCAGGTCGCCGATTACCTTGCCGCCCATCGCGCTGATCCTAACGCCCTTTACATAATCTGGGGCGGAGGTAACGATCTCCTCGGCGATGATAGTAGCGCCAATGTCACTGCCACCGCCGGCCGCATCGGCATCTTAATCCAGCGCCTGGCCAACGCCGGCGCACGCAGCTTCCTCATCCCGAATCTGCCGCCGCTTGGCGAAACACCGAGTTCACTGAGTGACGCCGCGCGAGCGTTACAGCTCGACGTTGCTTCCGTCAGCTTCCGCAATCAGCTTAACTCAGCAATCGCATCTACAAAGGCCAGCCTCGCTTCGCACCAGATAACCATCAACGTTTACATGCTCGATAACTGGCTGAATGGCATTCGAGTCCTTGGCGAGCCAGCGACATACGGCTTTGCCAATGTCGTTGCACCCAGTCAGGCACAGTTCGTCAACCCTGATCAATACCTGTTCTGGGACAACCTTCATCCTACTACCGCCGGTCATCGCGAGATCGCAGACCAGGCATATCGATCAATTATGAATCAGATTCCGCCGCAGGGACATGCACTGAATATCTCTGCTCGTGCGTTCGTCGGCACGGGCGAGGACGCGCTGATCAACGGCTTCATCATTACCGGCACCAGCCCTAAGACAGTTATCATCCGTGCTTTGGGCCCTACCCTTGCGAACTTTGGAGTCACTGGTGTGCTGGCTGATCCTACTTTGACTATTTACAACAGTGCCGGCCAGATGGTAGCTGCGAATGATAACTGGCGTTCTACTCAACAAAGCGCGATTGCGGCAACTGGACTGGCGCCGACCTATGACTCTGAGTCTGCCATCATCGCTACTTTGCCGCCCGGCAGCTACACCGCGGTAGCTCAAGGTAAGGATAACACCACCGGCATCGCGCTGGTTGACCTGTATGATCTTACCGTTTCCAGCAGTTCCATAATCAGCAACCTGAGTACTCGCAGCTATGTCGGCACCGGAGACAATGTTCTCATTGGCGGCCTGATTATCGGAGTGGGGGAGCCGCCTGTGGTAGTGCTGCGTGCAATCGGGCCAACCCTGAGCCGCTATGCCATCGTTCATCCACTCGCTGATCCGATGCTTGAGCTGCACGATGCCAATGGCAGCCTGATCGCAGCGAACGATAATTGGCAGGATACGCAGGCCGGGGCTGTGCGCGCGACACTGCTCGCCCCATCCGATCCCCGCGAAGCCGCAATCGTCGCACCTCTCAGCGCCGGCAATTACACCGCCATCGTGCGCGGGAAGAACGCCACGAGCGGCGTCGCCCTCATCGAAGCGGACGTTTTGCAGTAGCTCTTCGGCTTTTCGCAAAGGAGCGGCGCGGCGCTGGGGTGCGACCTTTTGCGTCGCCTCCCGCAATGGCGTTTCACGATCCTGAAATCAACCGGGCGAGAAGACGCCAGTCGAAACGATACAATTGTCGCGCGGGTCGGCCGTGGCAGCGTATCCGTCAGCCGTGATCGGGCGTCGGCGCAAATAAAAGCGTTGACGATCAGGCGGGGATTATAGTAATTCTTATAACGCTTAAATTTACCAGGTCTAATGAATATTCCACAGCGCTACATCCTTTCCATCCTCGCCTCCTTCGCTACTGCGCTCGCCGCTAACGCCACGGTCGTCGATCTCACCGGGTCGAATAACTCGGGCAGCATCAACGGTGCACAGTTCATTTTCGCTGACCAACAGCCGACGGGCACGGGCGTGATCCAGTCTTTTCTGCGCGTGCAGAACTCTCCCGTCGAAGAAGGTTACAACACATCAGGCGGAACGCCGTTTGACGATAAGGCAGGTCCTTGGACGCACGATCTTACCTTTGGCGATCTCCAGGGCAGCACCACGACCATCAACGGCACCGACTACTTCAAGCTGCTCCTCGACGTCAACGAACCCGGCGGCAATAAGTCGCTGATCTCTCTCGACCAGCTTCAGTTCTACACTTCGCCGGTTGGCAGCCAGACGACAGCCACCGTGAGTTCACTCGGCACGCTGCGCTATAGTTTCGGCGCCAACGATGCCGTCCTGCTCGACGCGTCGCGGAATCATGGCAGCGGTTCAGGTGATATGTATGCTTACATTCCAACGAGCAATTTCGCTGGAACTAACGCCAACGACTTCGTCTATCTTTACTCACATTTCGGCAATTCTGCGGCGAGCGAAGGCGGGTTCGAGGAATGGGCTACCTTCTGCAACTCCACGCCCGTGCCGGAGATGAGCGCGCTCTTTCCAATGATCGGGCTGCTTGCCGCCGGGCTCGCGACATGCCACGTGCGCAGGCGCAACGCTCAGCAGCTCGCGTTGCGCAAATAAAAGGATAATCGTCCCGCGGGGCGTCATAGTAGGGTTGCGGGAAGCTGGGCCGCTTCTCGATGGAAGATCCGGTCGAGCGAAAAAGGGTGCGGAAAGGGCGACAGCAGTGTCGCCCTTCTGCTGTCGGGGCGCATTGGTGTGCTGATCCGCTCCGCCGCATGTGCACGCAACCTGGGTTCCGGCGAACGCGAGCTCGTCTGCTTTGCGCATGACCTCGCTCTCGCGAAATCGCTACCGGCAATGCACTTCGATCAAATGTTGCCCGCCGGCGGCGCGGTCGCCGCGCCCTCGGCCACGCAGCACGTGCGCCGGCGCAATGCGCCCCGCTTTCCAGGAACGATTGCTAAAGGGCGAAGCTCTAGCCCGGCTTAGAGATTCTGAATGCTAAACAGACTGCTCTGGAACGCAGCGTGTAGCTCCTTAAAATCGGTCTCTCTGGCGGTGAGTTGAAACCGCACCTGCTCATTCTCCCGGTTAAGGAAAAGGATTGAGCGATAGTAGAGCTGGCCCAGGAGTCGATAGCTCAGGACTACTTCAAGCGTTTCTTTGTGATTTATCGTTAAAGGACTGTTCTCCTGAGAAACGACCGTTACTTCGCTGCTCTCCTTTGGCAGCAACGCCACTGCTTGGGCGGTAAGTCTCTTCACCGTCTCATCATCGAAAGTGGAGGGTGCGGAGAGAGGCAGTCGTGAAATCGTTGCTTCAGCCTGAATCTTGCCTGGAGGATGCAAAGTGAACTGGGCTGAAGTACCGTTGTACTCCCATCCTCGTGGCGGTTGGTAGGTAATCTTTTTCTCCCCGTCGGAGAAGGCGACTT
>JAFASN010000026.1 GCA_019244415.1 Verrucomicrobiota bacterium
AGAAACGCTCTCCGGCGGTAAAAGCCTGTCGGCCATCGCGCGCAACCTTCTCGACGCGATCGACCCAGAAAAGATCGAAGCCGAAGCTGGTAGGGCGCGACCGCCGGGCGCGCCGCTTCAAGAAAGTGATTTGCAATCCGCGTCAGAGAAACTCGCGAAGGAAGCAGCCACGGTAATCGCCACCAACCCCGATCTCCGGAAGAAGATCCTCGATATCCAACGCGCCGCCGATCAGACCATCGACACCGTCTCGCAAGACAGACTCCTCTTCGCGGGCGCCGACGCGAAAACAACCGAAGCCGCTCGAGACACGATCAAGTCTTTCCGCGATTACATCGAGCAACACAAAGCCGAGATCGAAGCCCTGCAAATTCTCTACAGCCGCCCATTCAAAAAACGCCTGACCGAAGAATCGCTCCGCGAGTTCGAAGCGAAGCTAAAACCGGAGTTCGGTCCTCAGCCTGTTCCAAAAATCTGGAATGCGTTCTGTAGCAGCGGCTCTGCGAGCCGCTCCTCTGTAACCCGCCGCTTCACGGACCTCGTAAGTCTCGTTAGGACAGCAATCGAACCGACAACTCCGCTCGAACCCTTCGAGGAACACGTTCGCCAACGCTTCGCTACTTGGCTCGATGAGAAGCGCGCCGCCGGTATAACGTTCGAAGCCGATCAACTCGCCTGGCTCGAGAAGATGCGCGACTACATCAGCGCCAGCGGCAGCGTCGATCGCGAGCATCTCGAAGCGGACAACGTTCTCGGGCCTCTCTACAAAACTTTTGGCGAGAAGCTTTGGCCGCTCATGGACGAGCTTAACCTAACGCTAGCCGCATGAAGATTCAGGACGTACTCGTAATGCTGAATCAGATGGAGGCGGATGGCGTGATCGGCCGTTATGCGCTCGGCGGAGCAGTTGGAGCGACGTACTACTTAGAGCCCGTCAGCACGCTGGATGTCGATGTGTTCATCGCGTTCAAGCCTAAGCAGGAAAGCATCATCGTTTCGCCCGCGCCGATCTTCGACTACCTGATTAAGCTTGGATGCACGATGGAAGGCGAGCATGTTGTAATTGGTGGCTGGCCAGTCCAGTTCCTTCCCGCCAGCGGTTCTATTCTTGAAGAAGCGTTAGCGAATGCTGTCGATGTTGACGTGGAAGGCGTGTCGACGCGCGTCTTACCTGCTGAATATCTAGCCGCTATCGCGCTGCAAACTGGACGTGCAAAGGATAAGGCTCGCCTGCTTCAGTTTCTCGAAACTGGTGCAATCGATCGTTCTAAGTTCCGCGAGATTGTTGCAACTCATCAACTGACTGATCGCTGGGAAAAGTTTGAGAAACAATTCCTTGGTTCATGAGTTTCGACCTAGAACGGATGACCAAGAGCAAAGATGCTCTGCGAGAGCGGCTCGCGTTATTGCCTTTCGCCGAAAAGCTGCGCCTACTCGACGCGTTGCGCGGGCGCGCTCTGGCGATTGGTCACGCGCGCACAAAGCCTCGCGCAGTTACTCAAGAGGAACCTGGCAGTTACGCCGGCCAGATGCGCGACGAATGAGTTTCACCGCAAATATTGACGAGATTGTAGCTGACAACCACAATCGGTTGCTGGGCATACGACCCGGTTGGAAGCGGGTTCGATTGCGTGAGGTAGCAACTATCCTTAACGGTTACCCATTTGAGTCCGCGAAATTCAAACAGGATCGCGGAACTCCATTGCTCCGCATCCGCGATGTAGTTCGTGGTCAGACCGACACTTTTTACGACGACACCTTCGATCCCGCGTTTCTCGTTCAAGCCGGAGAACTCGTCGTCGGGATGGACGGTGACTTCAACTCCGCACGATGGCGCGGCGAGCCTGCTTTGCTCAATCAGCGAGTCTGCAAAATCACCGTTGATCAATTGCGGTATTCACCGCGCTTTCTGGAATACGTTCTTCCCGGTTACCTCGCCGCCATCAACGCGCATACCCCTTCAGTTACCGTAAAACATCTGTCCTCTCGAACCGTCGGCGATATTCCGCTGCCTTTCCCATCGCTTGACGAACAACAGCGCATCGTCGCCGAAATTGAGAAGCAGTTCACGCGATTGAATGCAGGAGTGGCGTCACTGAAGCGGGTGCAGACCGGGCTCAAACGCTACCGCGCCAGCGTGCTCAAAGCTGCCTGCGAAGGTCGCCTTGTGCCAACCGAAGCCGAACTCGCCCGCAAAGAGAATCGAAGCTATGAAACCGGCGAACAACTCTTGCAGCGCATCCTCAAAGAGCGTGGCGAGAAATGGAACGGGAAAGGCAAATATAAAGAACCGGCTATACCTGACTCAAAAAACGTTCTACCACTTCGGAGCGGATGGACATTGTCCAGTCTCGAGCAGCTCACGAATGCTAACAGACCGATCTGCTATGGCATCCTGATGCCAAAGGATAACGTTCCGAATGGTGTGCTTTACGTGAAGGTGAGAGATATGAAAGGCGATCGCATTGCCACCGATTCGCTACACCGCACGACCACTCAGATCGCTGCAAAGTATGCAAGGGCATCACTGCAGACGGGCGATCTGCTCCTGGCAATCCGGGGTACGTATGGGCGGGTCGCAGAAACGCCGCCTGCGCTGAATGGCGGAAACATCACACAAGATACGGCTCGCTTAGATGTGACGCCGCTTATTGACCACAGGTACGTGGCTATTTGTCTGAGGAGTCCGCATTGCCAGAATTACTTAAAGGGAGTGGCTCGAGGTGTTGCCGTCAAGGGCGTGAACATTGCCGATGTCAAAACCACGCCGATCGC
>JAFASN010000119.1 GCA_019244415.1 Verrucomicrobiota bacterium
GTGAGCACAGCTTCAAAAATTTCTCCCTTCTCGCCGCCGTGTGTCCACCGCGAATAAAGTAGGCCGCGGACGTTCTCGAATAGAAAAAGCTTCGGCCTGATGAAGCCGATCACTCGCACCATCTCTTCAAAAAGATGGTTGGAGGGAATATCCTTTTTTGCGACATCGAAGCTGCGGCGGTGACCGATTCCAGAGAAGCCCTGACAGGGCGGGCCGCCACAAACCAAATCGACATCTGCAATGCCTTGATACCGCCAATATAGTTTCAGCAGTCGCAGGTAATCATCAGTCAATTGGTATACATCTCCGGCTGGGATGAAGTTCATCCCGACTCGATTTGCGATGTACGTAGCGGCTGCATCTGGGTTCAGCTCGCTAAACAGCAATGGCGAAAACCCTGCCTCTTCGAGACCGAGTGACAAGCCGCCGCAGCCGGCGAATAGATCTACGAAGCAGAATTTCTTTTTCGCCGAACTGGCTCCATTCGTCCCATTTGTTGGCGACGCGAAAAGCGGCAGCTGGGAAGTACTTTGGGAATGACGCGAGCCGTTACGCATCAGCGGATTCTACCGCGCCCGTCAATCCTGCAAAGCGTGCGATTTGTTTCGTCAAATCCGCATTACGTCGGCCGGCAGGGCATCGCGACCCTTTCCGAACAGCTCGGTTGTAGGCGTGAGCGACCCTGCTGGCGGCATCGGCTACAGGTTACCTCTTCGCCACCTTGGCCCAGGTATCGCCCAGGGTGACGACGCGGTTCCAGACCTGGTGCTGCGCGGTGGCGTCGGAGTCGAGGGCGAAGTAGCCGAGGCGCTCGAATTGGTAGCGCTCGTTAGGTATTGCTTCGCGTAACGACGGCTCGCATTTGGCGGTGACGATTTCGAGCAGACAATTGAATTTGGAAGCCAGAAAGCCAGAAACCTGAGCGGAGGTGCAGATTTGATCAGGAACGCAGGAAAGCAGCAAGAGCGCGGAGTGGATGACAGACGCTCGGGATTTCGCTAAAATAGCGTCGTGAGCACGGTATCTGAGATCGAGCGGGCGATTGAGGCGCTGCCCAAAGCCGACTTTGAGAAGCTTGCTGTGTGGTTCGCCGAGAAGCGCGAGCAGGCGGTAGATGCCGCCTTTGAGGAAGCGATTAGCGCGAGCGAGTTTGATGCAATGGCCGAACGCGCGGTGAGTGATCACGCTGCGGGCAAGACGCGCTCGTTGGATGAATTCCTCGACCGCTCCTGAGTTCTGGGACTGGTTCGGTCGGCTGTCTGCTGAACACCAAGAACGCGTCAGAAAAGCTTACCGCCTCTGGCGCAGTAATCCGCGTCACGGTTCTTTGCGCTTCAAGAAGGTCGGGCGGTATTGGTCGGTACGAGTCAGCAATGGAATGCGAGCGCTCGGCGTCGAGAAGGACGGCGTGATTGTCTGGTTCTACGTCGGCCCACACGATCGCTACGAGCGGAAGATTTAGCTCGGGGTCCCGTTAGGCGATGCATCGATACAGCGACGCGGGTACAGGCCGGCTTCTGATACTACACTTGCCGAATGTCGGATCAGGCGCTTGGCACAAGCGCCTCTACAACCACTTTCCTGGTTTTCTGGCTTCCAAATTCAAGCCTATTTGGAAGCCAGAAAGCCAAGGGTTATACTGCGGCGCATGACCCTGAAAGCTTTGATCCACCGGGCGGACGAGGGCGGCTTTTTTGGGCGGAAGTGCCCGCGCTGCCTGGGTGTGTTACGCAGGGCGAAACGCTCGAAGACCTGCGTGTGAACATCCGGGACGCAATCGAGGGTTGGCTTAGCGTCGAGGAGCCCGCGCAAGCTGAAGCGGATCAGGTGATCGAAGTCGCAGTGTGAGGCAGGTTTCAGGGCGCGAGCTGGCGCGTCTCGTGCAGCGATGCGGGTGCCAACTGGCGCGCATCAACGGAAGTCACCACATCTTCATCAAGGTCGCCATCGCGAGCGAATCGTGATCCCAATTCATGGCAATCAGCCTTTGAAGATGAGCTTACTGCGTTCGCTGATGAAGATTGCAGCATTGACCGAACAAGACCTGTAATCGGACGTGCGGCGGCGTCGGTCATAGACGCCTTCAAATCGGATGTCGAATCAGGCGCTTGGCACAAGCTCGGCTAGAACAAGCTTCCTGGTTTTCTGGCTTCCAAATTGATCTTACCTCTTCGCGACCTTCGCCCAAGTATCTCGTAGCGTAACCACTCGGTTCCAAACCTGACGATCTGTCGTCGAATCCAAATCCAGTGAGAAATAGCCAAGCCTCTCGAACTGGTAACGTTCATCAGGCTGGGCGTCGCGCAGTGACGGCTCGCACTTCGCCGTCACAATCTTTAGGGAGTTGCGGTTGATGTGCTTTTTGAAATCGCCGTCCGCATCTGGTTCAGGCACGGTGAAGAGCCGGTCGTACAGCCGCACCTCGGTGTCGAACGCGTGCGGCGCGCTGACCCAGTGGACCGTGCCTTTCACCTTCCGGTTCGACGTTGCGCCGCCGGTTTTGCTCTCGAGATCGACGGTGCAACGCAGCTCGATGATTTCTCCGGCGGCGTTCTTCACCACTTCGTCGCACCGGATGATGTAGGCGTATTTCAAACGCACTTCGCCGGCGGGTTTGAGCCGGAAGAATTTCGGCGGGGGGACTTCGGCGAAATCCTGAGCGTCGATGTATAGCTCGCGGCTGAACGGGACCTTCCGTGTGCCGGCGTTCGGGTCCTCGGGGTTGTTGATCGCGTCGAGCTGCTCGACCTGTTCAGCGGGATAGTTTGTCAGCACGACTTTGATCGGCTTGAGTACGGCGAGGCGGCGAATTGCCGTCCTGTTAAACTCGTTGCGAATGGCGTGTTCCAGGAGCGCCGTCTCGTTCAGGCTCGGGTATTTTGTGACGCCAATCTCATGGGCAAAAGTACGCAACGCGCTGGGCGTCACGCCGCGGCGGCGCAGTCCCGAGATCGTTAGCATTCGCGGATCATCCCAGCCAGTGACAAAGCCCTCGTGCACAAGCTGGATGAGCTTGCGTTTGCTCATGACAGTGTAGTCGAGATTCAGGCGCGCGAACTCGATCTGGCGCGGCCGCGGCGCGGACAGCTCGAGCGCGTCGAGAATCCATTCGTAAAGGGGCCGGTGCACCTCGAACTCGAGGGTGCAAAGCGAGTGGGTGATGCCTTCGATGTAATCACTGAGCGTGTGCGCCCAGTCGTACATAGGGTAAATGCGCCACTTCGCGCCGGTATGATGATGTTCGGCGTGTCGGATGCGGTATAGTACGGGGTCGCGCAGCCAGACATTCGGCGCCTGCATGTCGATCTTCGCGCGCAATGTTTTCGCGCCATCGGGAAACTCGCCCGCTTTCATTCGCGCGAGCAGGTCAAGGTTTTCATCAACCGGGCGATCACGGAATGAACTTTCCTTTCCGATGCGCCGGTACTCATCCGTCTGTTCGGGTGACATCTCATCGACGTAAGCGCGGCCACGTCTCGTTAGCTCGACGGCGTACTGGTAGAGGTTGTCGAAGTAATCCGAGGTGTAGAGCGGCTCCGGGAGGATTTCTGATTTCTGATTTCTGATTGCTGATTGCTGAAAGTCATCGCTGACGCGCGTTGGTACAGTGTCGAAGTGTTTGAGGCCGATGTTCTGATCGGCCCAGCCATCGATCAACCAGCGCACATCGCGCATGATCGACTGGACGTACTCCGCTTCTTCTTTGGTGGGATTGGTGTCGTCCATCCGGATGTTGCATACGCCGCCGAACTCGCGGGCGATGCCGAAGTTGAGGCAAATCGATTTGGCATGGCCAATGTGGAGATAGCCGTTCGGCTCCGGCGGAAACCGCGTGACGATGCGCTGGTGTTTTCCGCTGCGTAAATGTTCAGCCACGATCTCGCGGATGAAATCGGTGGGACGTGTTTCCTCGGCCATCGCGCAAAAGCTAGCAGGTTTGTAGGGCAAGCGCATCGCTGCCGCAGCGTTTGGCAGGCGGAGCGCCTGCCCTACAATTGTGCGGTGGCACGCGTCTACACCATCGACGACCTTCGCGCCGGATTCGACGACGCGATCAGGCTGGCCGTGATCGGCTGTCCGGTGGAGCATTCGCATTCGCCGCAAATACAAAATGCCGCGCTTGAGTACGCCGGATTACCGCACTGTTACGCGCGCTTTCACATTCAACCGGAGCAGTTGCGCGAGGCGCTCGGTCTCATGCGCGAGCACGAGTTCATCGGCGCGAACGTGACCGTGCCGCACAAAATCGCTGCGCTGGATTGCATGGATTACGTGAACGAGACGGCGCGCGCGATTGGCGCGATCAACACAGTTCAGTTTCGGCATGGGAAACTTCGTGGCTGGAACACGGACGCGACAGGATTTGCCAAAGCGGTGCGCGAGGAGTTTGGCGTCGATCCGGCAGACGTAAACGTGCTCGTTCTCGGCGGCGGTGGCGCCGCACACGCGATCGCGTCGGCGTGCAAAACAGTGCACCTCTGGCGCAGACGAGAGCAGACGTTGAGCGAGCTGCGCGACAAGATTCGCTCCGCCGATTTGATCATCAACGCCACGCCGGTCGGTTTAAATCAAAATGACGCGCCGCTGCTGACGCGCGCTGATTTTCGTTCGGATCAACTCGTGCTCGACACCATTTACCAGCCGCCGCGCACGAGATTACTCGAGGAAGCAGCGGCTGCCGGCGCGCGCGTGGCGAACGGGTCAGGAATGCTGCTGCATCAAGGCGCGGCCGCGTTTGAGATCTGGTTCAATCGGCCGGCGCCGATCGAGATCATGCGCGCGGCGTTGATTTAGACGTGGGTCTCCTCACCGACAGGTCAAATCACTCCTTCATTGCGGGTGAGACACCCGCCTCTACATCGCTTCGCGCGACATTTCACAGCCGCGGTTTGCTGCCGCCTGCACGGCGTCGGCAATTGCTTCCATGGCGTGCCGTTCTTCCATGACGCGAAGGCCGGCCGCGGTGGTGCCGCCGGGAGTGACCACTTGCGCGACAAGATCGTCCGGCGATTTGCCGCTGGTGAGCGCCAGCTCGGCTGCGCCGAGTGTCATCTGCGCGGCGAGCTTGAGCGCCGCATCATGCGACAGGCCTTCGCGTGCTCCGCCCTGGGCAAGAGCTTCGATCACTCGGTAAACGAACGCTGGCCCGCTTCCGCCAAGCGCAGTGACGGCGTCGATCTGCTCGTCGCTGACCTCAACGGCAGTGCCGATCGCATTAAACATCCCGGCCACTTTGCATCGATCGTCATCCGTGGCGCGCGCGCCTGCTGCAAACGCCGTGGCAGCGCGACCGATTGCGCTCGGCGTGTTTGTCATGACACGCATGATGCGCGCTGGCGTGACTGCTTCCATGCTGGCGATGCGAATTCCCGCGGCGAACGAGGCCACGAGCTTGCCGGCAACATACTCGCCCAGGTCGCGCAACACTGTCGTGACCATCTGCGGCTTGACGCCGAGGAAAATCATCTCCGCCGTCTGCGCCACTTCCGAGTTGTGCTCGGTACAACGAATCCCCAGCTCGTTTTGCAATTGCGAACGCAGCTCCGGGTTTGGTTCACTGGCGATGATCTCGCGCGCTGCGCAGACATTCTTCAGCAGGAACCCGCGGATCACCGAGCCGGCTAATTTCCCCGCGCCGATAAAGCCGAGCTGATAACGAACGCCGCTCATGATTCCGTCATCCTGAACGTTCTTCGGTACGTCGGACAAGCTGATTACATGCGGTACTTAGGGGCGTGACGGGCGGGCGCGCGATGCAGTCTGGTGCATTTGAGAACCGGCAGCCCAGCGCCGATATTCTCGAATGGTAACGGCGGGCATAAATTACGCTCCGAGCCGGAGTGGCACTTTCGATCTGGCCGCTGAAATCGCGGAGCTCAAACGTGAGCGGAATGCCGTCATTCTCGCGCACAATTACCAGGTGCCGGAAATCCAGGACGCGGCCGATTTCGTAGGCGATTCGCTCGGCCTGAGCTTCGAGGCGGCAAAGACCGACGCCGAGGTGATCCTTTTTTGCGGCGTTCATTTCATGGCCGAAACGGCGAAGATTCTTAACCCGAACAAACGCGTCGTCATTCCTGATCTGGATGCCGGCTGCTCGCTTTCGGAGTCGTGTCCACCGGCTGCGCTCGCCGCGTTCCTGAAGAAAAACGCCGAGAAGAATTACTACGTCATCGCCTACATCAATTGCAGCGCCGGCGTCAAAGCGCTCGCCGACGTCATTTGCACGAGCGGGAACGCGGAGAAAATCGTGAGGGCGGCGCCGCCGGAGCGGAACATTCTTTTCGTGCCGGACCAGAACCTCGGCGCCTGGGTGATGGAGCGGACGGGGCGCAAAATGGATTTGTGGCGCGGCACCTGTTATGTGCACGCGGAATTCACCGCCCGCAGCATTCGGCGCATTCGCGAGCAGCATCCGGGAGCGCCGCTGGTTGCGCATCCGGAGTGTGTCGCAGCGGTGCGCATGCTGGCGGATGAAGTTTGCTCGACGGAAAAAATGGTGACGTTCTGCAAAGACTCGCCGGCGGAGACAATCATTATCGCGACGGAAGCGGGCATGTTGCATCGGCTCGAGCGTGAAATTCCGGGCAAAACGTTTATCGCGGCGCCGGCGGAACATTGCGCCTGCGCCGAGTGCCGTTTCATGAAAATGAACACGCTCGAGAAAGCGTGTGACGCGCTGCGCGATCTCGAGCCGGAGATCATCCTGCCGGAGACGTTGCGCGCGCGCGCCGAGCTTCCGATTCGTCGCATGCTCGAGTTGTCCAGGTAGCCCTGAGTACAAGCGGCGAGTGACAAGTAGCTGTTGAGCGCGCTTGACTTGTCGGTCATCACTCGTCACTCGTCACTTTCCTGATGCAGCGTTTCCTGGTTGGCCTCGTTGTCCTTCTTGCCGGCATTCTGCTCAGCCGCGACGCGCACGTGCAGAAGGCAGACCAGGCTTTTCTCGATTGGCTCCTGCGCAATACCGACCCGACACCGAGTAAGCCGTTGCCTCTGATGGTGGTGGAGATTGGGCGTTCGTCGCAGCGAACTGACAAACCGGCTCACCCATTTATCCGTGGCGGCTCGAGCGAGATTTCGCCGCTGGAGTTCGCACTTTTCTTCCAGGCGATCATTGAGTACAAGCCGACGATTCTCGCCATTGAACCGGTGCTGCGCTGGCGCGAGCGCGACCGCGACCAGGAGCAGGTTTTTCTCGATCAGGCCATGCGTATTCCCAAGTTACTGCTCGCGGCGGAACTTACCGCGACGCCTGATCCTGATATTCCCCCGCCCGAGATCACCGGGTTTACTCACGTGAGCGGACGGCGCGGTGATTTGCCCACGTTCACCGGCATTGCCCATCAACCGGATGAGGACTTGCGTCTCATCTCCACGCTTGCGTTCACGAATCTGCCCGAGGAAGTATCGAGCGAAACGCATGTGCCGCTGCTTTTTCAGTACCGCGGCGACGTTATCCCGGCGTTCGCATTGCAGGCGTTCCTCACCTGGGCGCGGATTCCGATGAGCGAGGTCAACGTTGTACTCGGCTCCCACATCGGGCTGCCGGACGGGCGCAAGATTCCCATCGACTCCGATGGCACGCTGACAGTGAATCCCAACGCGGCAAAACTCGGGCGACACTTGAACCTCAACGAGCTGCTGCTGCTCGCCCAACAACGGGCAAAAGATTCGCCGCTCTTGCAATTGCCTTCCGATCTGCTGCTGGCGCGCACACCGAGCATCATCAAACCCGATGATCCCGATCAGGTGCGGGAAGCACGTTCCCTCGGCGTTCTCGCCGCGGCAATCGCGACGCTGCAATCAAATCGCTTCATCAGGCGGGTCAGCGTCGTGTTCGATTGCGTTGTACTCATCGGGCTCGCAGCGCTGGCGTCAGTGGCGTCGCGCGTGCGCCAAATCGATATCATTCTCGCTGCGATCGCCCTCAGTGCCGGCTACCTTCTGCTCGCGTTCGGGCTGGTCGCGCACTTCGGCATTTTCATTCCTGCTGTCGTGCCGCTGAGCGCGCTGTGGCTGCTTGCGATCATCGCGCTCGCTGCGCCGCGGCCGAAGCAACATCTCGCCGAGCCGGTGGAGATCGTCGCAGCGCCACCCGTGCCGTGATCAACACCGGAATTGTCGATCTTCACTTCGATTTGCCGATGCATCTTTATGCGCAGCGGCACCGGCCCGGAGTACTCGCGACCGAGCTTCTGCCGGAATTTCGCGCGGGCGGAATCAGCGTGGTGGTCGCTTCGGTTTATCTCGAGGAACGTTTTTTGCCCGATGCGCTGCACGTCGCGCTCGACCAGCTGGCGCGCGTTTATGCTGAAGTTGAAGAGAGCAACGACTTTGCGATTTGCCGGTCATATGAGGAGATCGAGCGCGCTCGCGCTGCTGGTAAAATCGCGCTCGTCCTTGGCGTGGAAGGCGCCGAGCCGCTCGGCAGCGACATCGATCTATTGCGCGTGTTTTACGAGCTCGGGTTGCGTGTACTTGGGCTGACGCATGCGCGCCGTAACGCCGCCGCCACCGGCGCGGCTTTCAGCGCGACCGCCTCGGCCGCGAACGGGCTAACGGATTTCGGACGCGAGCTCGTGCGCGAATCCGAGCGCCTCGGCATCGTCATTGACCTCGCCCACATCAACGCAGCCGGCTTCGACGAAGTTCTGCGAATGACAACGAAGCCACCGCTGGTCTCGCACACAAACGCACGACGATTTTATAACATCGAACGAAAC
This sequence comes from Verrucomicrobiota bacterium, assembly GCA_019244415.1. Classification (GTDB taxonomy): domain Bacteria; phylum Verrucomicrobiota; class Verrucomicrobiia; order Chthoniobacterales; family UBA10450; genus AV69. Next base: position 8,727 of record JAFASN010000119.1, read on the forward strand.
ATCAGCGATAAGCAGATAAGGGAAATCGGCACGCGCGGCGGACTGATCGGGATTAACTCAGTGCTCGTTAGCTCTGTTGAAGAAGAAGCAACGCTCGATCGTTATGTGGATCACATCCAGCACGTCATCGATCTCGCCAGCATCGACAGCGTGGCAATTGGGTTCGATTTCTTCGAGTTCATTCACCGCGGCTGGTCCGGTGAAGAACGCACGGAGTTTCATCGCAGGTTTCCCGGAGTACACTTTGTGCGCGGCCTGGCAAATCACGCCGATGCTGGAAACCTCATGGCGAAGCTGATCGAGCGCGGCTTTGACGAGGAACAGATCGAAAAAATTCTGTACTCCAACGCGATGCGATTTTTCCAGCGGCATCTTCAGCTGGCTGCTGCCGACGAACGGCGCCCGCTAAGCGTTAGACGATCGGCAACGTCGTAAACTTCTTCCCGAGTACAAGCTGGCTCGGTGCACGCAGCCAGTGCTCGAGCACGCTGGCGTAAACGCTGCGGAAATCGGTCCCGAATTTCAGGTCGCCTTTATCGAGATCAGTCAGGCTCGGGTGTTTCCCAAAGACGCCGGGCTTCACTTTGCCGCCGATGAGAAACATCGGCGCGGCGGTGCCGTGGTCGGTGCCGTTGTTCGCGTTCTCCGCCACGCGCCGGCCGAATTCACTGAAAGTCATCAGGAGTACGCGGTCGAAGTTGCCCTGCTGCCTGAGGTCGGCGACGAACGCGGTGAGCGCGTCATTGAGTACCGTCATCAGCCGTTCGTGCGAACCAATCTGCCCGGCGTGCGTGTCGAAGCCGCCGAGACTTGCGTAGTACACGCGCGTCGGCAATCCGCCACCGATCATCCGCGCAATCAGACTCAAACTCGCGCCAAGCTGTGTTGCCGGATACGGCATGTTCGTCTTGTACTTGCGCGCGATCGCGAGAATTTTTTCCGAGCTGATCTGCGCATCGAGCGCAGTGCGGCGCAGGAAATCTTCAGTACTTGTGCCCGTTTGAGTTTTGCCGGGTAAAGCTGCGATGGAGTTCCCGTCGCTCGGCGGTGTCTCGTCAGTCTGGCCGATCAATTGCCGATAAAAAGCTTCTTCGCCGCTCAGCGGCTTGCCGTCTGTGCCGGTGGAAGCTTTCCAGCGAAATTGCTCGGGGCGCGAGAACGTCACGCCCGTCGGTGTTTTTGCCGCGAACGCCTGCGGCATTTGATCGCCAATGGAAACGCCCACGGTCGGGTCTGCGCCGCTGCAACAATTATCGAAGTACCGCCCGAGCCAGCCTTCGCTCGCGATTTGGTTCGCGTCAGTCGCCGTCTGCCAGATTTCGGTAGAGCGAAAGTGCGATCGGTTTGGGTTAGGGTAACCGACACCCTGCACCAGAGCGAGGTGACCATCGTCGTGCAGGGCTTTGAGCCCGGTGAGCTTCCCGTTGAAGCCGATGTAGGAATCGAGCTTGAGGATTTTGTCGGGCGCGAGGCCAAGCTTCGGACGCGCCCGATGATAATCGTCATCGGCAAACGGGATGACGGTGTTCAGGCCGTCGTTGCCGCCGGCCAGCTGAAGTACGACGAGAATGCTGTTGTCTTTGCCTGTCACCGTTTGCGTGAGCGAATCGGCCGCCATCGCGTCCAGCGCGAAAAACGTTTTTTCCAGAAATACGGGCAGCGTCCATGCCGCGGCCGCGCCAAGCGCGGAGGTGCGCAGGAACTTGCGGCGCGTTTGCAGGGTCGGCTTCATGTCAGCTGGTAATCCGGCGTACTCATCATCAAATGCAGCAACCCGCGCACCGTGACGTCGTTTGTATCGCCATTGCGTTGCTCAAGAAAGCTGGTGAAAGCGGCGAGATCTTCGGGCGCGGCACCGGTCTGAAAAACCCGCTGACTAAGCTGTGTCACAAGCTTCTCCGGATCGGCTCGCAATTCCGGTGGCGCGATTTTATTTACGTCGATCGGCGCACGAGGAAATTGCTGCGCGATCGCGGCGCGCGCTCCTGTTCGCAGGCCCGGGTCACCAGGTTTTGCGCGATTCGCCGGCGGGAGCATGGCATCGCCGTTGATCAGGTAATTGGCGAAGTTATTGCGAAAAAGCAGCGTCGAGGTGCTGATCCAGCTTTTACCGCCGTCCCAGCCTTTCACGTTCGGGGGCGCGAAAAGTACCTGGCCCATTTGTCGCATGGCGTTTTGCGCGATGGGTGCGGCGGGCAAATCGCAGGAGAGCAACTTGCAGGTTTCGACGGTGAATTGCACGGGGCTTTTAATCTGCGCGCGAACAACAGAATCAGCATAGAACTCGTTAGACGAAAAGAGCTCGCGCAAAACGGGCTTCATCTCGAACTGATGCGCGCGCAAGCTTGCCGCTACTGAGTTCACCAGCGCTGCTTCCGGTTCGTCTGCTACAAAGTACCGGCAAAGTTTCCTCCCAATGAACTGTGCGCAGGCCGGCTGGCTCGCGAGGATATCGATGATGTCGTCACCATTAAAGTTCCCGCGCCGTCCCAGAAATGTCTTCGGCCCGGCATCGTGCTGCCGCGGCGCGAAGTACGATTGTTGCGTGGCCAGGTCCAGCCGATACCCGGTGAATGCGCGCGCCGATTCCCGCACGTCCTGCTCGGTATAATTTCCGATGCCGACGGTAAACAGCTCCATCAGCTCGCGCGCCCAGTTCTCGTTAGGGTGCTCGGGGCGGCTTTGCGGCAAATCCAGGTAGATCATCATGGCTGGATCGCGCGACATGGCCTTCGTCAATGAAACGAAGTTGCCCAGGGCGTGCCGGCGCAGCGTATCGTTCTGCCGCCACATCCAGTAGCCGTCCTTTACCTTCTCCGCGCTGGTGGCGAAATGCCCGTGCCAGAAAAGCGTGAGCTTCTCCACCAGCGGCGCTGGCGTTGCACCCATCCAACCCAGCCACCAACGCCGCAGGTCGAGAAGCTCGTCCCCTTCCATCTTGCGCACTTCGCGCACCTTGCTGTTATCGCCGCGCTCTTTCGCCATCCGGGCTTCTTGCCGCAGCTCGCGCAAGTCCCGCGGATGTGCCCATTCCGGCGGCGCCACCTCGTAAGCTGCGGGGCCAGATTCAACCAAATCGTGCACGGCGCGCTCGAGTCCTTTGGCATGGACATTCGAAATTTCTTCCGGCGTCCCCCCAAACCCGGCGCGGCTCAGCAGATGTGCGGCCGCCCGTTCATCCCATCGCGACCGCGGCAACTGACTGAGCACGCTGATTAAACCGGCCGCCCTCGCCGAAGTTTCTGCGCTTCCATCTCTGCCCGCGAGGGCCGGGCGCGCTGGTCCACTGCCACATCGTGGTTGTCACGGGGAAATTCGTCTGCTTTAGGTGAGTAGGTTGCCGGCTCGCGATGACGCTGCCCAGGGTCATTACTACATCCGTTGTTCGCTCTGCCTGCCACGGCGAGAGCCACGGTGGAGTCTATCTCGTTGATCTCGACTCCGGTGCAATCGACCAGGTGATCGACTGGAATGATCCGGCGATCAGCTGGGAAGGCCGGGGAGGCGATCGCGGGTTGCGCGGCATCGCATTCCACGGGGACGAGATTTACATTGCGGCCAGCGATGAAGTGTTTGTTTACGACCGGACGTTCACTCTGCTCACGAGCTACCGGAACAAGTACCTGAAACATTGCCACGAAATCTTCATCAAAGGAGATACCCTTTATCTTACTTCGACCAAGACAAACAGCATCCTCGAGTTCGACCTTGCCGAACAACGGTTTGCCTGTGGCTACCTCATCGTGGAAAAGAGGCGAATACTTGCGCGCCTTCCTGGATTCGGCGCTGCAAGGAAGCGGTTTCATATGATTACTTTCGATCCGAATACAGCAAACGCCGCGCCGCCTTCGGAGATGATTTCGCCTGAGCTGCACATCAACAACGTGACCCGGCAGAACTCAGCCGTGTTTGTTTCCGCCACACAGGTGAACGGGTTGCTGGCGCTTGAGGCGGGTGAAATTCGTGAGTACGCGAGGCTGCCGTTTGGAACTCACAACGCAGCACCGTACCGAAGCGGCGTTATCTACAACGACACGAAAGCCGACCGGATTGTGATCGCTGATAAAGATGGCCGCATCTCGCAGACCTTCGCTGTGCCGCGTTTCGACAATCTGCCCCAGACGGCCCTGCCCAATGATCACGCGCGGCAGTCATTCGCGCGGGGACTTTGCACCTTTGGTGATGATGTCGTCATCGGCGGCTCGTCACCTTCTACTATTTCAGCTTATGATCGGCGCTCGGGCGAACTGATTCGAAGCATCAGCATCTCGAAAGATATTCGCAACTGTATTCATGGCCTCGAGATATGGCCTTACTAGTTATCCTCGCCAGATCAGAGTAGCTCGCCTGTGGTTTCACATAAGTACAAGTGCATCTTTGTGCAGGTGCCGAAGACTGGCTCGACCAGTGTGCGTGCCATCCTGGGCAAACCGATACGGCCTCATCTCAACCTCTGGGAGATAAAGCTGCTCATGGAGAACTACTGGCCGGTTCGTGGCAGCAGAAGAGATCGCGTGATTGAAGCGCTCTACCTCTTTCTGCCGAAGGAGAGACGTATGAAGCGCGGGCGCGAGCAGTTCGATACCTACTTCAAGTTCGGCTTTGTCCGCAACCCATGGGACAGGGTCGTCTCTCTTTACGAGCGCCGCGAAGCGTCCGGCCCGAAGGACTCGATGAGTTTCGAGCAATTTGTCGATCTTATTCAGTATAGCAGCGCCACCTGCATTCATTCTTCACCGCACCGATATCAGCTCGACTGGTTTGTCGATCCGGACGGGAAAGTGCTCGCTGATTTCATCGGGAGATTCGAACGCCTCGAGGAGGACTGGGCCTTCGTGGCGAGCAAGCTTGGCACTACTCAGCCGCTTCCACATTGGCGCGCCAATCCACGCGCCCGCCATTACACTGAGTACTACAACAGCAGAACACGCGATGTTATTGCAAATCGGTTCCGCGTCGATATCGAGACATTTGGTTACCAGTTCGACTAGGAATAGCTTTGCAGCGCTAAGTTGCGCTGCGTTGCCATCTGCTACATTTAGTGTCCACCATGCCTGCGTGCCTTGTCATTAGTACCAGCGGTAACCCTGATAGCAATAGCCGGCGCATGGCTCAGTACGCGCTCAATGTTTTGAAACGAAGCAGCCTGCGGTGTGACTGGCTTGACATTAGTCGCCTGGACCTGCCGCTGTGTGACGCGGATGTCTGCTATGGCCACGCGGGCGCTCAGCAGGTAAGCAATGCCATTGAGGCAGCAGACGGTATCATCGTTGCTACTCCGATCTACAACTATGACGTCAGTGCAGCGGCCAAGAACATGGTCGAACTAACCGGCAGCGCGTGGGAAGAAAAGATCGTGGCGTTCCTTTGTGCTGCCGGTGGCATGAGCAGCTATATGTCCGTGATGAGTTTCGCTAACAGCCTGATGTTCGATTTCCGCAGCATCATTATACCTCGTTTCGTTTACGCCACGGGTTCGGCTTTCAAAGGAGACGAGCTGGTGGATCATAAGGTTGGGGAACGTATCGAACAGCTAACGGCGGAGATGATTCGTTTCGTCAACGCTCTGCGCGGCAAACAAAAGTGAAGTACTGGATCGGCACCTCCGGCTTTCAGTATTCAGAGTGGAAAGGCACCTTCTATCCGGCCGATCTTCACGCATCGCGAATGCTGCCGTACTATGCGGAGCAGTTCGCGACAACAGAGATCAACTACACCTTCCATCGCATTCCCGCGCCGACCACAATTGAGAACTGGTGCAAGCTCACGCCGGCAAACTTTCGTTTCGCTTTAAAAGCGCCCCAGAAAGTAACGCATTTCGCCAAACTGAGGCGCTGTGACGATACCATCGACTACTTCTACGACGTTATTTGCGGTCTCGGGGAACGCCTCGGTCCAATTCTGTTCCAGCTCCCGCCAAGTTTGAAGAAAGACACCGCATTACTTGGTGCCTTTGTCGAGTGCCTTCCGGCGAGCATGCGGGCTGCCTTCGAGTTCCGCCACGCCTCATGGTTAGATGATGAGGTATTCGCAGTGCTACGTCGCGCAAACGCCTGCCTCTGTATCGCTGATTCGGAGAAGCTTAGTACACCCGCACTTCAGACCAGTAACTGGGGTTATCTACGTCTGCGACGAGAAGACTACCAGGATGCGGATGTCCTTCGATGGTGCGATCTGCTGAACGAACTAAGCGCCAGTTGGTCGGAAGCATTCATCTACTTTAAGCATGAGGAAAGTGGGCGCGGACCAAAGCTGGCGACGCAAATGATCACAGCGCTTCAACCTGCGGCCCAGCACTTCTCTTCGACGGACGGTGTCAATAAAGTACCGGAATAGACCAGGGCGCTACCTTAAATGGAGAATAGCCCCGCTCGATTGCACGACTCCACACAATCGCCACGCAATCTCTTCCCGACGTCGAAAGTACACGGTGGGGGCCCGCACCTAAAAAGCGAGGAGCGGAATATGGCTGGTCATCGAGCTGACCGCGAAAGGCGCCGTTCTGCGCGATGATTGCGTACTGTGCCGGAATTTGGACAGTGAACTCTGCCGAAAGTGATGCGTCATCGAGAGAAATGAACTTTCCCGCCACGCTCAGTGGCCCAACGGGAACATAGTTCTGCCGGATGAAAGCGATGTCGCTCTGTTTGAACGGGTGGAATGATGTCACGACACAAGTACGCGTTCTAACGAGATCGCGCACCAGTGAATCCTCGATCAGGTGCAGTCCAATGCGGTTCCGAGTAATGTGCTCGAAGATGGGATAGAAGGGCCGGCGTCGAAAGACGGTTTCGCCTTTACCGTCCATCACATAATCGGCGCGCGTCGTTAAACGCAGCACATCATGCAGCAGCGCTTCTTCAGCCACCGTGCCATTGATCCACGGCGGCGAAAGGAGACAAATCGCAAGTATTTCGACAGCCGCGATGGCGAGCAGCGTGGCGTGGCCGCGCGAGCTACCTCGTGTGCTCTGACCGCGCAAACGGTGTGCCGCTGACGACGTTGTAGCTAACGGGAAGCAAACAAAGCCGGCGATCGCGAGAGAAGCGATCGGGTAAACGGGGAGAAAGCTTTCTGGAGCTAACAACGGCCAGAAGCTAACGAGTAAGGCAAGGTAAATGCCGGCCGAAAGTATGACAAAGACGCGCCGCCCTGCGGCTTCGATCGAAGGCGCTGTTCGGAATAGTAGGGCAGCGAGTAATCCGAGTACGACTAACTCCGGCACGAAAAGTAGCTGGAGGCCGTGGTGTTTCCAATGTCCAAGCCTGGGCACGTAATTGTGGAAAACCGCTCCATAGAGAAGCCTGCCAAGGGCATGTTCATGGACATAAAAAAGTACGATGACACCAGGTATTAGCATTGCTCCGGCAGCGGCCGAGATAGCAAGTAAGCCGATGCGTGCCAAAGATGTACTTCGTCCCGCGATGCGCCGCATAACTAGCACGGCTACAAGCGCACCGAGTAAGGCAAACAGCAAAAGCACCGTTTTTAGCGAAGCGGCGACGGCAGCTCCGATGAGAACACCAGCGCCTAAACTGCGCGTCCAGGATAGCTGCGGATGAACCAGCACAACCAGCGTCATCAACCAAAGCGCAACCCATAGATCGTCGCTTCTGAATTGGCCGGCTACGAAAAAGAACTTGGGCGAAAACGCAGTGATCATGGCAGCCCAGATTGCCGTTTCCATTGAATATAAAACGCGCCCGAGTTGCCACGTGCAGAAGAGGCTGAGTAGAAATAGAGGAACCATCGCCCATCGCATTACCACAACGATGTCGGCGCGTTCGCCGGCCAGGCTGACGAGCGGCGCCAGGAGCAAATGAAAAAGCGGTGTGTGGTTGTCGAAAACGTCCCGGTATTGCAGGAACCCTTGCGTCCAGCCCCAAGCCACATGGAGGTGCTGTGGCTCATCTGAATCAATGCGCGCGTGGTAAATGTAAAACGCGCGGAAGCAGGCGAACAGAACGAGTAGTAATCCGACGGTATAGCGCCGGCGAGTCGAACCAGTCATCCCGACTGATATGACTGAAGATCCGTCACGGCTGAATCCAGCTTACTTTGCGGCGCAGCAACTGTTCCGGGCGATATAAATGCTTCCTGGCGTACTCTACAAACGGCTCTTCGAAGTCGACCTCGTAGCCGGTCAGAATAGCCTTCGGCGGTCGGTTATTCAGGTACGCCGGAAGCTCTTCCGGGCCGATGAATCCATAGCGCCGTCTATCTTCCAGGCTGAGAAACGGAGTCGTCCGCCAGGCGAATGGGCCGGTGGCGAACTCTTTGTAAATCGCGGCCTTACCTTCGAGTGCAGCGATGGGCGCGAGCGTGAGTACCGGCCCAGCGCCAGCGACGCGCGCAATGCGATGGCCGTTTTTGTGGGCAATGAAGACATACCAGCGGGAAGGCGACACAACCCTGCGCGGGGCGGGCAAGTCCTGGCTGGCTTCGGCGAGTGAAATGATGGCGAAAAGCAAGAGCGGCCACCAATGCCATGTCCACCGTCTGCTTGCGAGTAACTCGCCCGTCATGAAAGGGAGCGCTAACAAAAGGAAAATAATCACGGGATAATAGTACTGCCGGTAGCTCGGATTCGGCAGCCAGGCGCCGAGTAGAAGGAACGGTACAAAGGCGAAGATGACAACACCAGTCGAGGTAAGTACTTGACGCCTTTTCAGTGCCGATACACTGAGGCCGAGATAAAGAGCTATTGCGATTACCGCAATGCTTGACGGTGATTTAATCACCTGCCGAAGCGGAAAAAGAACTTTATTACCGGGCGCAACTTCATCCGGAACTGTAGTTTCGCGGTACTTCAGGTTCAGCTCCCGGTTGTAGGTGAGGTTATCAAAGATGAAGCGCTGCGGAGATTTGGCGAAAAGAGTGAAGGCCGGCAATAAAAAGACCGCGGCGCATCCGGCGAAAATAGCAGCGCGTTGCCATCGGGCCTGCCATGAGTCGCGGGCGAGCAGTAGAACGAGAAGAAATGGGAGAGCTAAAGGAACAAAACTGATTCGTGTTCCTGCGGCGATACCGAACAAGCTGCCACAAAGAGCTGACACAGCGAGAGAGGGCGACTTAGGCCATACACGAGCTATGAGCGCTGCCGCGACTGCCGTCGCAAGTGTCGGCAGATCATGGTTCCAGGCGCGGCCGGCAGTGAAACGGAATAGGGGAGTAAGCGCGACCACACAGGCATAGATCAGGCCGGCAAACCACCTTTTGCCACCCAGCGACGACAGGCGATCGACGGTGATTACAACGAAGCAGCCCAGAAGTAGAATAGCGCACCCGATATTGAAAGCTCGCGCGGTGAGAAGGAGATAACCATTGGTCAGGAATAACCCTGCATAGATGAAAGCAAGATTTGGCAGATGAAAAAATGGGTAATCGGAATAGGGAACTGCTCCGGTCCTGGCGAGCAGCGCCCCTGCCGCAACAAACTGATGTTCATCCCGATTCAGTGGCCGGATAAGACAGCCGACTGTTACCATTGCGGCGAGCAGGACAAAGCCGCTGATCAACGTCACGCGTTGCCAGGGCGGCAGAAGCGCGTCGTTCCGCTTATCCATTTCCCTCACTTCTATGACCGGCAGGATGCGGCATAATCCAGATGGAGCGCAAGGTCGATGCTGCCGGCTCGTGCAGCAACAACAGAGAACAGGAGATGAGTACTGCCCGTGATGATTAGCTCAGCGATTCTACTGAGGCAGGCGGTGTTGTTTGTAAGCGGCGAGGTTGTGCTGGAGCTCGCGCATCTCATCGCTGCTGAGGTCTTTCGCGCCGAGGGCCCGTTGTTCGTAACGAATGGCTGAATCGAAGTCGCCAGCCTTGGCATAAGCGAGTGCCAGGGTGTCAATCATATCTTCGTTTCGCCACTCACTTAATTTACACGACGTGGTCGCGTCCTTTATCGCCTGCTGCGTATCACGGAATGTGGCGTCGGGACAGTTAAGGCGCAGCCAGGCGCGTTCGCCATACGCTCTGGCATATGCGTCCTGCCGCGGGCGGATGCTAATGATGTGCTCGATTTCGCGCAAGCTCGCGGCATACCGGCCTAAATAGTAATTGGCCTTGGCGCGAAGCAATGCTGCTTCAGCGAAAGTAGAATCTTGTCGCAACGCATTGTCGCAATCCTGGGCGGCATCAGCGAACCTTCGCTGCTGGAGAGACACTTCCGCGCGAATGAAGTAGGCGGGATAGAAGGTCGCATCGCTCTGAATGACGGCATCGAGCAGCCGACGTGCGCCGGGCAGATCGCCACTTTCCAGGTGGCGCTGTGCCTCGAGTGTCGTTCTCATCAGCTCGGCGCGGCCGCGTCCATAGACGACCGTAATGTCGTCTGTGGCGGGCGCATTGGTCGCTGCAACCACGAGTAGAATGGCGCACGCTGTGAAGGTAAGGTTGCGGGTCATGTACACCGGCTATCACAAAACGGTGCAGTGGAGCAAAACAAAACTGTGCTCCCGAACGAGGCGGCTAATAGGACGTCACGAACTTGGCGCTCCAACAAAGAGCTGTCGATCGCAATTTGAATTGCAACGTTCCCATTAGAGTTGCGCGCGCCGATGTACGGCAATCATTGCTGGTTGGGGGGCGGCTGCGGCAACGGCAACGAGAAATCGTTACCCTACACGCGCGGCCCAATCTTCTGTAGGCCAACCATTCCTGGTTGGCGAAAGCTTACGGGTTCGCCAACGACGCGGAATCGTCGCCCGACAGGCGAATTAGGCGAGGCCTAGGCAGCAGCACGGCGGCGCTGCTTCACCAAACTAGTAGTCGAGCGCGGGCCAGTGCGGCTACTCGGCCGCTTCACCCTTACTGACTGATTGCGGTTAAGGCTTTCCTGCAAAACCTTGACCAGATCGACTACGTTCGTGCTGCGCGGCGCCTTCGCTTCTACTCTGGGCAACTCTTTCTTTTGCGCCTTTTGCTCGATCATCTCCATGACGGCGGTGCGATATTCGTCCCGGTACTTTTCCGGCTGCCATTCTACACTCATGTTCTCGATGAGTGCTTGCGCCATCTTGAGCTCCTTCTCGTTAAGCTCAGTGCGGGGACGGTTCAGTTGCTCCGGTGACAAAACCTCGCCGGCAAAATGCATCAGCTCCAAAATAAGGAAAAGACCATCGGGCTTCACCGCGGCGAGATATTCGCGATTACTGATGACGACCTTGGCGATGCCGATTTTGTTTGTGCCGTTGAGCGCCTTATGTAGCAGAGCATAGGCTTTCTCACCGCCTTTTTGCGGCTCAAGAAAGTACGGCTTGTAGAAGAATTTTGGATCAACCTGATCAAGATCGACAAAATCGGTGATGTCAATCGAGTGAGTGGACTCGATGCGAACTTTCTCAAAATCCTCGTCTTTTAGAACAACGTACTGGCCCCGCTCGTACTCAAAGCCCTTCACGATTTGGTCGGCTGAGACTTCCTTTTGGTCAGCCTCGGCCACTTTCTTGTAGCGTATGGGACTTAGGTCACTGGCGCGCAGTTGGCGGAAGCTCAGTTTTTCCTCGCGCGTGGCGGGATAAACTGAAATCGGGATATAAACCAGGCCGAAGCTGATGCTGCCTTTCCAGATAGGTCGCATGTTGAATAGGTTTTGCGCAGCCTAGGAGAGTTCCTTGTGTTTTGTCAATCTGCGGTTGTTTAGTCAAAAAGCAACAACTGAGCCAAGCAGTTGGCGCAACAACACGGCTAAGCTTTCTTGCCGACAGTGGCGGGAAGAGATTGGGCGCGGGCGTCTGCGCGCTGCGCGTCACCTGAGCGGCCCACGGCGCGGTACTCATCGGCTAAATGCTGCCACGGTAAACGCCGATTCGGCATCAATTGTGTTGCTCGTTCGAAAGCCTTAATCGCGTCAGAGTGACTGCCTTTCTTCTCGTAAGCGAGGCCGAGATGCTCCCATGCCGGCGCATAGTTAGCTGACAGATGAGTAGCTTTGCGCAAGTAAGAAATGGCAGCGTCGGGCTGGCCGGTGACGACAAGGCAGTACCCGAGCTGCGCCTGGACCAGATAGTTGCTGGGCAATAACCGAGCAGCGCGTGCGAGCGGTGGAATAGCCATGCTGACGTGATTCGTGTTGATGTAACTGTAGCCGATAGTCGTTAGCATCGCAGCACTGTCGGGTGACACTTCGGCCGCCTTGCTTAAGGCATTCAGAGTCGCATCAGTATGACCGAGCGCCTTCTCCGCGCGGGCGAGTTGAATCCAGGTATAAGCGTTCGAGGGCGCCAGGGCTGTTGCCTTACGCGCGTACTCAGCGCTTTGTTCCCTGTGCCCTAAACGATACTCGCAATCGCTCAGGAGACAATAGGGAGCGAAAGCTTTTGGCTCGAGCTGAATCACACGCTGGAGGTATGGAATGGCGGCGGCATAGTGGCCTTGAGCGCCTTCCACAAAAGCCAGACCGTAAGGCGCGACCGCTAGTCGGGGCTGTAGCTGCGCGGCGGCGTTGAAAGCAGCCGATGCTTCCCCGAACTGGCGGAGACGTAACGCAATCGCTCCGCGAAAAGCTTGCGAAGCCGCGCTCCGCGGATAACGCTGCGTCAACTTTCGCGCGAGGTTCAATGCGACGGGCGCATTGTTGGCGCGAAGCTGCTGGACCGCCTGCTTCGCGATAGCATCCTTCAGCGCCGGATCAGGCTGTGCCAGGACGTGCTCTACCGGCGGCTTCCCGATTTTCTCGGGTGGCGGAAGCTTGCTCAATAGCTTATCGATGGAGGCATCCTCGGCGGCGGCATTAAAGGTCGCCAGAAGAAGCAAAGGCGCGACGTATAGAAGCGGGAAGGCTGGCAATCTCATGAGTACGATTATAACGAAACGCAGCTACTTCGCGCAAGATAAAGGTGGCTTGTCTCGCTTCGCGACCGTGGTGTAGTTTCGACGCCATGTCGATGAAACTCGTCATCTCGCTCTTCTTTGCTGCGGCACTTGTGCTTTGCGCAAAAGATGGAGACGCGGCCTGCGTCTGGCGAGTAACTGGTGCGAATGGCCACACACTGTACCTTGGTGGTTCGATGCACGCTTTGCGTAGTACCGATTATCCGCTGCCGGCAGCATATAACCTCGCCTTTAACGCGTCATCGCGGCTTGCCTTTGAGCAAGACCCGAAGCAGGCAGCCGCTGCTTTCAAGGATATAGTTAGAGAAGGCCAGTACGCGAAAGGGGACAGCCTGAAGAATCACGTTGACCCACGCACCTATGAGTACCTGCGACGGTTCTTCGCCTTGCGCGGCATTAGTGAGGACAAGTTCAGCAGGTTAAAGTTATGGTATATCGATGTGCTGTTCGAGCTGCCGCCGCCGCAGTTGTCCCAGCTTGGCGTAGAACAATTCCTATGGCATCGTGCGGTGGCGAATGCGAAGCCTGTCACTGGTCTTGAATCGCGGCAGGAGCATAGTGCGATCTTTACCGGGTTAAGTGATCGCGACAGCGAAGCGGTACTATTGATTGGATTCATCAACGCAGCGCACAAAGACCCCAAGGCGCTCGACACGATGGTCGCGGCCTGGCGACGCGGCGATGCAGACGCGCTCACGCGTCGAATCCAGGAGAACTACCGGGATTTTCCATCGTTCTACGATCGCCTGGTCACGGCGCGGAATCGTAACTGGCTGCCGAAGATCAAAGGCTACTTGAATAGCGGGGGTACTTACTTTGTAATTGCCGGTGCCGCGCACATGGGAGGTCCAGACGGTTTAGTAGCTCTGTTGCGCGCGAGCGGGTACAAGGTTGAGCAGCTTTAGCTGATGACGTGAAAAAGAAGTGTATGAGCAACCGGATATCGCGTGTGGATGAGTACATAGCCAGCGCCGCGCCGTTCGCGCGGCCTATTCTACGCCACGTCCGCAAACTCGTGCACAAAGCATGCCCTGACGTGAAAGAGACAATCAAGTGGAACATGCCGGCATTTGAGCATCACGGGATTATGCTGGGAATGGCCGCTTTCAAGGAACATTGTGCGGTCGGTTTTTGGAAAGGCGATCTGGTCTTAGGTAAGCGCGCCGGCAGCGACGGTGCGATGGGGCACTTCGGCAAAGTACGAAGGCTCGATGATCTTCCGGGGGACGCACAATTCCTTGAGTACGTGCGTAAGGCGGCGCAACTCAATCGTGACGGAGTAGTCAGGCCGCGAAAGCTGGCAAAGAAACCGAAGTCACGATCTCTTTCCCTGCCTGAGTACTTTGTCGAAGCGCTGCGCCGTAACAAGAAAGCAGCGGCTGTATTCGAGCAATTAAGTTACAGCCACAGGAAAGAATACGTTGAATGGTTGACGGAGGCGAAGCGCGACGAGACACGCGCCAGGCGGTTAAGTACCGCGTTGCAATGGCTCTCGGAAGGCAAACCGCGTCACTGGCAATACACGGGTAAGTCGTACCACGATGCCTGAAGAAATCGAGGAGCGGCTGGAACGCGTCCGAGCGGAGATAGCTGAGGCAGCGAAGAAGGCGGGCCGCCGCTCGGAAGAGATCGACCTTGTGGCAGTATCAAAAGGGCACCCCGCGGAGAAAGTACGGTGCGCCATGCAAGCAGGACAGCTGCTGTTTGGCGAGAGTAAAGTACAGGAAGCTAGAGCTAAGATTCCATCTTTGCCGGCACACGCGCGCTGGCATTTCATCGGGCATTTGCAACGGAATAAAGTGCGCCAGGCGTTACCGCTCTTCGAGCTTATTCACAGCGTCGATTCATACGAGCTGGCGGAGCAACTTAGTCGCGCCGCGATGGAAGCGGGCATGTTTCCGCGCGTGTTGCTCGAAGTTAATGTGGCCGGTGAAGCTACCAAGTTTGGTTTTCGGCCGGAGCAGTTAACGAGATACATGAAGCAGTTGCTGGAGATGGAACGGCTCGAGATTAGCGGCCTCATGACTATTCCACCGTTTGTTGATGAGCCGGAAAAAGCGCGCCGGTACTTCGAGCAGCTTCGACGCTTTCGCGATACCCTTGAGGAGGAATTTGGAGTTAAGCTCCCCAGCCTGTCGATGGGAATGAGCGGCGATTTTGCTGTAGCCATCGAAGAAGGGGCTACTCTGGTGCGTGTGGGTACCGCGATCTTTGGCCCGCGCATGAAACGCGAATTTACTGGCGATGCCTCTTGAGCTTCGAAATATCCAGCAGATCGGCGATGAGCTGGCGATAAGCTGGGGTGATGGCACTGAGTCGTTCCTGAACCTCGAGAAGATGCGTCGCGCCTGTCCTTGCGCGGTGTGCGGAGGTGAGCCGGATGTACTCGGGAGAATAACCCGGCCGGTGGTGACTTGTACTCAGGATAGCTTCAGATTGCGCAGCGTTGTTTGCGTCGGCGGTTACGCTTTGCAGCCATACTGGGCCGACGGGCATTCCACGGGCCTGTATAGCTTTGAGTACCTGCGTAAACTTGCTTCTCCGCCGGCTAGCTCGGGATTGTAATTCGAAGCAGAGTTGCCGAAGCTTCAGCTGCGCATACATCGCGCTGAGTTGCCTGCGCAGGCAACAGAGCCAGTTGTCCGGGGCGCAATTCGGTTCGGGCGCACAAGAGCAAACCGTCGAGGCAAAGTACGATGGCGAAGCGGCCGGATGTTTCTAGCTCACGCGGACTACTGGATAAATGCCAGCGGTCCAGCTGAAATAGTTCGTTTGTAACAAGTGTCTCGCATTGCGAGCTAAGCGCGCGCGGCCTGACATCAGCGAAGTCGATAGAAGCGAGTGCTTGTTCGATATGAAGCTGGCGCGTCATGCCGTTTTCATCGGCGCGATTCCAATCAAAGACGCGGTAAGTAGTGTCACTATTCTGCTGGACTTCGACGATGAGATTGCCGCCGCCGATTGCATGGATTCTGCCACTGGGAATAAAGAAAACATCACCTGCTTTGACTTGGACGCGATGAATAAGCTCTTCCGCATGGCCTTCCTTGAGCGCCGTTTGGAAGCGGAGGGGCGAAGTCTTCTCGCGCCAGCCAAGGTATAAGTCAGCATGCGATTCGGCCTGAGCAACGTACCAGCATTCGGTTTTGGGTTCTCCGCCGAGTTCCTCCGCGATGCCAGCTGGTGGATGAACCTGGAGCGAAAGCCGGTCCCGGCAATCCAGCAACTTGATGAGGAGAGGAAAACGAGGCGCATCGGGCACGCTGCCGAAAACGGGCTCGCGTTCGTTGACCCAGAGATCGTGGAGAGAACGACCTCGCCACGAACCGTCACAAACGATGCTTTGTGCCTCCGCCCGATCGACAACTTCCCAGGATTCGCCGATCCTTTTCCCGGCGGGAAGCGCCTTTTCGTAGTACGATTCAAGCTTGCGGCCGCCCCAAACACGCTCGAAAAGAAGCGGCTCGAACCTCAATAGGCCTGAAACCTGCGGAAGGCTCATGGGGATTCGATAGCAGAGAAGATTGTGGAGCGCGAATGCACGGTTAGGTTGTGAATGTTGAAAGCATTTTTTCGTTATTGGCTGCCGATTTTGGTTTGGATGACGCTGATCTTCATCGGGTCAAGTGATGTGTTATCGGCGGAGCATACTTCGCGCGTGATCGAGCCGTTGCTGCGCTGGCTCTGGCCTGGCATTTCGCCGGCGGCGATCGTGAAAATGCACTTCCTCCTGCGCAAGGCCGGGCACGTCTCTGAGTACGCGGTGCTTGCCGTACTGGTTTATCGCGCCGTGGTCAATACCTTACTGTTTCGCCGGCCCTTCGCTTCAGCGGCGCTTGTGCTGGGAACGTGTGCCATCTACGCCGCGAGCGATGAATTTCACCAGTCGTTTGTACCTTCGCGCACGGCTTCGGTGCGCGATGTCATGATCGATGTTTCCGGCGCGCTGCTTGCGGTATGTTTGTACTCGGTCGTTGCGCTCGGACGCACCGTGCCAAACGAGGCGCTGCGAACTTCTGGGCCTGAAAGGATTTGAACCTTTGACCCTGCGCTTATCAAGCGCATGCTCTAACCAGCTGAGCTACAGGCCCGGTGCTCGCTTGCCGCGACGCGGAGTGAATTGTGATCGGTGATCGGTGGCCGGTCAAGACGCGGTTGCCGCGCTTCCGGCCAGTCGCCTGACAGCTTCGAGCAGACCGTCGGGATTACTTCCTTTCGTGATGTGCTCGGCAAATCCGACTTCTTTGCTGCGCCGGCGATCTTCCGGGCCATCATAGGCTGAGAAGGCAATAGCTTGAATGGGCCGCGCGGCGCTGAGTTTCTTCATCAGCTCCCAGCCGGTGCCGTCCGGAAGATGTAAATCGCAGATGAGAACGTCGAATTCCGAGCTGGTACTAAATTGCACCGCGCTGCGCACGTCAGCAGCGGTTTCGACGAGGTAACCGCACACTTCGAGATAGCTTTTCAACGCGTGAGCAGTGGCAGCATGATCTTCAACGACAAATACACGCGGTCTCACAGCCATTGCTAGTGATTCGCAGCGGCACGGCTTCGTAGCCTTACCCGCCGTTTCCCGCGGTAAGCCATCTGCTCCGCAGCGAAGTTAACGCGCCGGCTAAACTGCGGCGTACCCTCGGACCACTCGGCGAACGTTATTGCCGCGCCACGCTAAGCTCGGCCGAGCGAATAGTTTCGCACGCGACGCGGCGGAGACCATTGGTCAGGCCTACTTTTGAAAAGGTCCAGATGAGCCACTTGGTCGGATCCCATTGCCACGGTTTCGCTCCGTTGCGGTAATCGTGTTGAAACTCGTGGTGAAAGTTATGGTAACCTTCGCCGAAAGTGAACAGGGCCATCAGAAACGAATCGCGCGCGCTGCACTTGGTGGAATAAGGTCGCTTGCCGATCGTATGGCACGCCGAGTTAATAAAGAAGGTGCAGTGTTGCACGACAACTACCTTGGCTACGCCTGCGATGAGGAAGCCGCCGAGCGCACCTCGCCACCCATTCCAAATCGCACCCAGGAGAGACGGTAAGACAAAGCTGATGCTGAAAGCGATCAGGTGGACGTAGCGATGCTGCCACATCACGAAACGATCTTTCTTTAGATCCGGGACGTTATCGAAAGGTGGCGGCGGCTGGAGCTTGAACAAAAGCCAGCCGATGTGCGCGTGGAAAAAGCCTTTGCTGATATCGTACGGATCGTCGTCATGATCTACGTGTTTATGGTGGCGCCGGTGTTCGCTCGCCCACATCAGCACCGAGTTTTCAAACGCGGCCGATCCGAAAAGAAGAACGAAGAGCTTCAGCGGCAGCTTCGCCTTGAAGGCAAGATGAGAAAACAACCGATGATAACCGAGCGTAATGCTGAAGCCCGTTAGCGTAACGAAGGCAACGAAGAGTGCGGCCTGAAACCAGTCCAAGCCAAAGTACCAGAGGTAAAGTGGAACCGCCGTCACGGTGAGTGCGACGGTGCCGATGAGAAACGCGCTTGTTTGCCAGTTGACCCGATCGAAGGGAATACGGAATGCCATTGGTGGTAGTTCAAACCGAGATTCAGCTGTTTAGCGTGCCAGAATGACGTCTCCCTTTGTCCAGCTATGAACCTGGTGACAATGTGGACAGGTAAACTTGCTGCCTTTCACGTTGGCCGCGGTCCACAACTGTTCTTCAATCGTATCTCCGGTGGGAGTCAATTTCGAAGTAGCTGGACATCTAACGAGAATACGTTTCATCACGATACCTGTTGAAGGTTTCGGTGCCCGCGGTTTTTCGAAGTAGTAGCGCACTTAGCCGAGTCGATATACGATCCGCGCCTTACTCGTGTCGTAAGGCGACATTTCCAGCTTCACGCGATCACCGACAGTTAGCCGGATCCACCGTTTCCGCATCTTGCCGGAGATATGGGCAAGGACAAGATGCTCCTTAGCAACCGTGACACGGAACATCGTGCCTGGGAGCACCGCCATGATCGTTCCTTCGAGTTCGAGCGCTTTTTCTGATTGCATGTCTCGCGGTGCGCAAACCGGCCCTAATTATCTCAGGCCGGCTGCAACAATCCAGGTTCCGGGTCTACCGCCCGTTGCCGCTGAAAGAACGCTTGGCGCTGCCACCGCCGTACGGCCGCGGCCGCTCCTCGCGAGGACGCGCTTCACTGACGCTCAGTCTGCGGCCATGAAGCTCAGTACCGTTGGTAGCTACGATAGCTGACTCAGCTTGTTCTTTGTCGCTCATACTGACGAACGCGAATCCTCGCGATTTCCCAGTCATGCGATCAGTCATCAGCGCGACTTCGCCTACCTGCCCTTGTTGTTCGAAAAGATCCTGAAGATCGTTTTCTGTTGTCTCAAAAGAGAGATTTCCTACGTACAATTTCATTGTGATTTGGTTGGAGCAATACTGCAGCTACAGAGCTGTTCCCGAGAATCGGGTTTCAAATCACCATCGAGACAAACTCACCTGACGATCTACCACGCCGTGAACAACAGATCTAATCCAATTAACGCGCAGTATCGTTTATTGCGCAGCAAACACAACTAGTGTTTTGCGCGGGCCGCAGTAAACGCCACTTAAATAAGTTGAGGCCAGTACCACTGCGTCCCATACTGTTTGACGATGAAAGATTCCGTCGCGCGCGGCAGGCTTCTCCAGTTGCTTTTCGAACGACGCAATGAAGGGCCGCTGCCTTTCGGGGATGTGGAAGGCGCCGTGCAGCCGGCTGCCGGAATCAACCCGGGCGCGTGGCTGCATGCACTTGCGCAACTCGCTGAGTACGATTTAGTCAGTTGGAAGCCATTTGAAAATCAAACAGTCAAAGGCAGCATGAGTGGTTTTGCCGAGATCACTGAGAATGGCGTAAACGTGTGCTGTGGTCGGCAGACTCCCGACATCAACATCCGGTTCTGCTGATTTCGCGGCATCTGCGTCACATCGCGAAAAACCTCGACGTTTGTGGATTCATGGGGAGGTGTGCGGCGCGGCAGTGGTCAAACTTCGCGTGCTTCGCTTCCGCTCTTCTCGACAGGCGACACCACCGGACTCGCGCGAACGCCCGAACATAATTGCCTGCGTGAAGGCCGCGCAGATCGTAGTGTGCTTGTCGCCTCACTTACTCTGGGCCTCAGCTACCAGACGCGCATGCGAGCAATCGTTATCCTGCTGTTGATTGTCAGCATCCCTCACCGAGAACTGCGCGGGCAAACCGCCCCTCCTACGGTCGTTTCCCGGATACATCGGGAGGAGGTCGATTCCAGCGCGATCGCGAGCATTGGCTACAGCAATCGCCTGCACGCACTCGAGATCGAGTTTCGGAATGGCGCAATCTATCGCTATCTCAACGTTCCGCCAGCGATGCACCGCGAGATCATGTCGGCTTCATCAAAGGCACGCTACTACGACGACAACATTCGGCATCGTTTTCGTTCTGTTCGCGTCAGAGCACGCCTGGAGTAATGAAAGGAAAGCTCCAGGAGCTCGTCGCTATTCTCGTACTCACGCCGGAAGAGAAACGCGTGGTCGTCTTCGTCATGCTCATGATTGTGCTCGGAGTTTGCGTCAAAGAGTACCGCAAACGTCATCCTGTGCCGCCGGTGCCGGTTGAAGTCCAGAAACATCCCTGGATGAGAAAACTGCCGCCGCTTCCCGCGTCGCCAGCAGCGCTAGCTACCACAGCACCTGTAATTGACGCGCCAGCAACGCCCTCGGCAAGACGAGTGCGTAAAGCGCGCAAGCGCTCGCCCTCGCCCACGGCAGCACCAGAGCAACAGCAGGACAGCGATCGGACGCAACGACCGCCGTAACCCCTCGCATTTCGCCCCGATCGTAAAGCTGCCGTACTTAACCCAGTGTTGCGGCCGGTGATTCCGCGCTTGCTGAAACACGCGCCAGCTGTTCTTTTTCGGTACTCGTATGACGTGGTTCAAAACGATTATTGCAGGCGCGTTGCTCTGGGTGGCGATGTATCTAATGGCGATTGCATTCCAACCCGCTCGCGCAGGTTCAGTGATGGCCACGGTCGAGGTTGTCCTTTCGTTGATCGTGGCGGTCCTCGCCTGCTTGCTTCTTCGGCCTCGGTAACCTTGAATCGCGTCCATTCCGGTGAAATACCCCTACTATATTTGCGACGTTTTTACCGAGACTCGCTTCGGCGGAAACCAACTCGCCGTTTTACCTCACGCGGAAGGATTGTCCGCTGGGCAAATGCAACAAATCGCGCGCGAATTCAATTTCTCAGAAACAACATTCGTGTTTCCGCCACGCGAAGGTCACACGCGACACGTCCGCATCTTTACGCCGGTGCGCGAACTGCCGTTTGCTGGCCACCCGAATATCGGCACAGCGTTCGTTCTCGCGGCCACTGGTGAGCTGGGCAAGATCGACGCGTTATCCCGTACACCGGCTGAGGAATCCGGGCGCGAAAGATTAAACGTGGTCTTCGAAGAGGTAGCCGGAATGGTCTCGATCGAAATCCTTACGTCGAACGGAAAGGTGGAATCGTGCGAACTGACAGCTCCGCAACCGCTTTCGTTCGGAAAATCTATAGAGCCCGCGACAGTCGCATGTGCGCTCTCGCTTGATACCGGCGACATCCTGATCGAGAGGCATTTCCCGCAAGTTGCGTCCGTGGGGATGCCATTCCTGATGGTGGAACTGAATGATCGCGCGACACTTGAGCGCGCGAAAATAGACATGAGCGGTTTCGAAGCGATTCACGCCGAAGGCATCATGCCCGACATTTACCTCTACACCCGCGCGACCGAGGGATTCGACATTCGCGCGCGTATGTTCGGGCCGCTCAGCGGCGTTCCGGAAGATCCCGCCACCGGGAGTGCCAATTGTGTCCTGGCAGGCCTGCTCGCCCACTACGACGACAAAACAAGCGGCACATTCAGCTGGCGCATCGCGCAAGGCGTCGAAATGGGCCGGCCGAGCACACTCATTGCCCGTGCCGAGAAGAATGGTGGTGCCGTAACAAAAACCTCGGTCTGCGGGGCGTCGGTTCTTGTCAGCGAGTGCGCCATTTTCGTTGAATAGCCTGATCGCACTTCGCGAATAGTCGCGTAGATCGATTCCCAAGTTGAAGGTTGCAACGATCACGAGCGCAGCTGGTTTACTCTCCGTTACTTTGACTCTGCACGCTGAAGCAGAGCTTTCCACTACCACCAACATGATAACCATTCCTTCCGTAGCTCCCGACAGTAGATTGCACCTCGAGTTCTCTAACGACCGAGCTCCCCTGACAGATCTCGATGCGATCAATCGCGCAGTAGCTGAATACGGTGCACGCCTTTGGCCAATTGATCTCGGCGCCGCTCCGAAAACTATCCACAAGTTGTTAGCTCAGCAGGCCCTTACTCCGGCAGAATCTGCTCAGGTGCGCGATCACTTCCTCCTTTCACGCCAGCGCCTTCTCCAGCTCATCGCGGAAGCCGGTCGCAAGCCGCAAGTGCCCGGCGGCGGTGAGCTGACCACGCTTGACGCGACAAACAACGTTAGTTATCCGCAGCTATACATTGTTGCAGCTGGTTTCGATTACACCCGCTTTGATAAATTCCACGTCAATGCGGCTCACGATGGCACTGGGCTTGACGAGATACTTCAACTTCTCTCCGGCGTTGGCATCAGAATTCTCGTGCAAACCCCTGATCAAGGAACCATCACGCTGCATGTGACGACTTCCGAATCGACCGGGTGGATCATCACTTACGATGGTGGCCATCCTCACATTGGAAGTCTCACCGGAGCAACACCAGGGACGAAGCTATTGGTGCAAGGTATCGGACCGGCTAAATGGTAGTTCACTACAGGGCGAACGAGTAGCTTATGCCCCGCTGACCCGACAGGAAGCGCTGTGCCACCCTTGCCAAATCTTTCCGCCGCCGTGCGATCGCCCCCTTTCGAGTGGTGTCGCAATGCTGCAAGCGCGGCCCGGAGAACCTGCCGCTTTGTCGTACTACCACGAGCGTAAGTCCGAAGGTGGTTCGCGCCTAGTATAGAATTCTGCGACGTGCAATCTGTTTCTCAATCCATCCCGCTGCGGCCGGCGCCTTGTGCATCAATGATGAACCGCATAACGGCAGGATGTTCGAAGATCGTGAAGTTGATCAAAGCGTGAATGGCGGCGGCGATATCGCGGATTTCCGCCGCGCGACTTTCCGGACCTTCGCCGGTGACGATGCTTTTCATGTCGCGTGCAATCTCGTGCTCGACGTCTTTTACCGAAGCGTCGCCGAGTTCGCGTGCGAGGTAGTCGATGACCTTGTAAAATTCATCATGCTTGAGCCAGAGGCCATGGCACTTCGGGCACCAATCGACGATGACTGATGATTTGCCGAAGCGAACGGAGAGAAGCTGCCCGCCATCATGCGTCGGACACACGGCTGCGCTGGGAATTGCAACGGCTTTCCCGATAGCGTCCACTTCGGCGTTCAGCCAATGAAGCTGGCCGACATCGAATTTGTTTTTGAGCCGGCGCAATTCGTCCTTCACCAACCAAACTCCGTGGCAGTTCGGGCAGCCGTCGAATTTAATGGCGTGCAACGAATAAGCATCGAGGGTAGTACCGCATTCCGGGCACGTGTCGTCCGTGCTGCCGAGATGCTGTGCTCCAATGATCGGTTGCAAACCTGCCATGATGAATGCCGGACGCGATTATCGCGCGTGCGCGACGGTGGTCAACGCGGGACTCTCGCGCGTGACGTACCAACGCCCGAAGCGGCCGACATTGACGGCGGAAAAAATTCTGGGGGTAGCGCGGATTTTTGTTTGACGAGACGATACAGCCTGTTATCTTGCGTGTCCCGCGAAGCAGCGGGTTCAGCTGGAGCTGGATGTTCTTCCCTTCTGTGGCTCACAGGCGAGCCGATTCGGTCGAGACAAAACAGACCACTCGGTGTTGTACGTGAGGCGTAGGGAAGCGGCGGTTGATCTTTGATAGTGCAATTCTGGATCTCGCGCATCACGACAAGACGAAGCGAGATCAGAAGGTGGAAGTAATGTCAGCGAAAATTGAATTGTGCGTTATTCGTTAAGTTTTCTTTGAACTAACTTTTTGCCGGTCTCACGATCGGCAGAAAAATTCATTGATCGGACGAACCTGTATCGGCTTACGAGCCGAGACAGATTAGGAATGGTCAGAGCCGGGGCTTGTAGCAAAGCGCCGGCGCAAACTTTGAAGGGTAAAACCTTCACCGTTTTTAACGGAGAGTTTGATTCTGGCTCAGAACGAACGCTGGCGGCGTGGATAAGACATGCAAGTCGGACGGGATTACTTCTGTAGCAATACAGGAGTGATTCAGTG
>JAFASN010000033.1 GCA_019244415.1 Verrucomicrobiota bacterium
TTTACCTCGCATGCGCCTTACCGGCATGCTTGCAGGAATGAAGGAAATCATTCCCAAGCTGGATGCCTGCCGCGTTAATTATTTGAACGGCGACGGGCAGTTCGGCGAAAGCTTGCAGGCGGTGCGCGGGCATCTTCGCGGAGCCCGCTCAGCCCATATCTTGATTGGCGCTATCAACGATGCCAGCGCGCTCGGAGCATTGCGCGCCTTTCAGGAGGCTGGGCGCGCTCAAGCCTGCGCCATCATGGGACAAAACGCGTCTCCCGAAGGTCGCGCCGAGCTGCGGGAAAGAGCCACTCGCATGATCGGCTCCGTGGCGTATTTTCCCGAAAAGTACGGCGAAGATCTGATCCGGCTCGCGCTCGACATCCTGAATCACCGCTCCGTTCCGCCGGCCGTATTTGTCAAACACCAGCTCATCACTCGCGAAAACGTCGATCATTTTTATCCTAACGATCGGTTGACTCTTTCGGCTTCCACCGGCGTATAAGCTTCATTAATCGACAGCAACGATTACATCTAGAGTCCGGGGTCCGTGTACGCCCTTGATGCGCGTCATTTCGATATCGGATGTCGCCGATGGCCCGGAGATGGTCGTCAGCGGGGCGCCGCTGTACTTCGCCATCTCACGTATTCCCTCGGGCACCGTTTCCACAACTTGCCCCGCGCGTACGATACACAGATGGTAATCGGGCACCAGGGTAATCGCCCGCCTCCCTTCCGCCGCCGAATGCCGGAGCACTACCGTTCCCGTCAACGCGATCGCAACGGCGCAACCGGTCAGCACACCCTCGCTCCTGTCGATGTCGTCGTAATTCAAGGCCTCGTCACGAACAAATAGAAATGCGTCGGGTAGCCATTCCTTCGAAATACCAGCCGGGACAATCAGGCCATGCTTGCCTCGAACTGCGAGGACCTGCGCAACGGTGTCGCGAATGTCTCTTTCCGCGCAGTGATACACCACGGCTCCGTAATCGTGCAAACGTTCGGTAAACAGCCTCAATTGCTCTTCCACGCTCGCAACCCCTGCTTGCCGGTACGGCCGAGTAAGTGCCGCGTACTCTGCCTCACGCGCAGCGCCGCCGCGGACTGCGCTTCGAATGTTTCTTAGAATCTCGTCCTTCGCCGAACTCATTCCTTCTTGCGCTTTCGCCACCATTCCCGAAACGATTCCCGCGGAACAGGCGTCAAATCGCGAGACTCCGTCCATCCGCCCAGCATCCCCGGCAGATGATGGATCCCCTCATCCCGCTCGAACGGCAGTTGCACTATGCGCGCCATTTTTTGCGCTAGCGACAACCTTCCGGAACTTCCTAGGGTGAAAGCCACCGCCTTCATTGCCAGCTGCTCGGAGATAGGAGCGTCGCCGGCCTGCACTATTTCACCTCGCAAGTGAATTAGAATCTCTGGAATGTTTATCTTTACCGGACAGACTTCATAACAGGCTCCGCACAATGAGGAAGCGTAGGGCAACGACTGCGAGTGCTCGAGCGACTGCAGTTGCGGCGTCAGAATCGCGCCAATCGGGCCGCCGTAGACAGATCCGTACGCGTGTCCGCCGGTCTGTCTGTACACCGGACAGGCGTTGAGACACGCGCCACAGCGGATACAGTCCAGCGTCTCGCGCGATTCGGAATCCCGCAGCACGTTGGTGCGGCCGTTATCGAGCAGGACAACGTGAAACTCCTGTGGGCCATCGCCGGGCATCACTCCGGTCCAGATGGAGTTATATGGATTCATCCGCTCGCCTGTCGCCGACCGCGGCAGTAACTGCAGAAATACCTCCAGATCCTCGAATCTCGGAATCACCTTCTCGATCCCAGCCAGGCAAATTAGAACCTGTGGCAGCGAAACGCACATCCGTCCGTTACCCTCCGACTCCACCACACAGACAGATCCCGTTTCGGCAATCGCGAAATTCGCGCCGCTGATCGCGACTTTCACTCTCAGGAACTTTTCTCTCAAATAAGCGCGCGCGGCGTCGGCGAGATCTTCGGGTCTGTCGCCGAGCTCTTTCAGGTTCATCTTTTCCAAAAAGATTCGCCGGATCTCCGT
>JAFASN010000095.1 GCA_019244415.1 Verrucomicrobiota bacterium
GGTTTATGCCGTGAATTAGGCGAATCGCGGGGCGTTCACGCATGCATTGGCTTGCGCAAACGCAAACTCTTTCGTTTCGTCGCGCAATGCAACGAACGCTAGAGCCGATCGCGGTTCAGGGCACCACTAGATAATACCTGAACTCGAGCAGGCGATCCGCCGTTGAGCGCTTTCATCCCTGATGCGCCAGCGCTGCTTGGATGAAGCCGCGGAAAAGCGGATGCGGTTTGTTCGGTTTGCTCTGGAACTCGGGGTGGTACTGGCAGGCGAGAAAGTATGGGTGGTCGCGCAGTTCGACCAGCTCGGCGAGCGAGCCATCGGGTGATGTGCCGGAAATCTCGAAGCCTTTTTCACGCATGCGATCGCGATAGTTCATGTTGAACTCGTACCGATGGCGGTGCCGCTCGAGTACTTCGTCGCTGCCGTAAATTTTCTCGGCCAGGGTGCCGTGCTCGATTTTGGTCGGCCAGGTGCCGAGGCGCATGCTGGCGCCTTTATTTTGTACTTCACGCTGTTCTTCGAGGAGCGAAATCACCGGGTCGGGCGCGTTTTTGTCGAACTCGGTGCTGTTGGCTTTTTCAATCCCACAGACGTTGCGGGCGAACTCGATCGTCGCGACTTGCATCCCGAGACACAGGCCTAAGTACGGCAGCTTGTTTTCGCGCGCGAATTTCGCGGCTTTGATCTTGCCTTCCACGCCGCGTTCGCCGAATCCGCCGGGAATCAAAATGCCGGCCACATCTTTGAGACGCCCGTCAACGCCGTCGCGCAGAGTTTCGGCATCCACGAGCTTCAAATCGATGCCGCAATCCTGACTGGCGGCAGCGTGAGTTAACGACTCGTAAATTGATTTGTATGCATCCTGCAAATCGATGTACTTACCGACAACCGCAATCTTGACGCGTTTCTTCGGCGAGACGACCCGCTCAACGAAGCGCCGCCAATTGGACAAATCGGGTTCAGTTGTTTGCAAACCCAGCAGTTTGCAAACGAGCGCGTCGAGTTTCTCATCGTGAAACATCAGCGGCGCTTCGTAAATGGTGTGCTCGACGTCGCGCGCTTCGATGACAGCTTCGGGCGCGACGTTGCAAAACATCGAGAGCTTCTGCCGTACTTCGGAGTCGAGTGCGCGCTCGGTGCGGCACATGAGTACCTGCGGCTGGAGACCAATCTCGCGCAATTTCGCGATGCTTTGCTGCGTCGGTTTCGTTTTCAGCTCGCGCGCGGCTTTGATGTAAGGCACGAGCGTGACGTGAATGTTGACCACGTTTTGCGCGCCAACTTCGAGGATGAATTGCCGGATTGCTTCGAGGAATGGCAGCCCTTCGATGTCGCCGGTGGTGCCGCCCACTTCGGTGATGACGACGTCGTACTTCGATTCATCGGAGAGCTCGCGGATGCGCGCTTTGATCACGTCCGTCACGTGCGGGATCACCTGCACCGTTTTGCCCAGGTAATCACCGCGCCGCTCGTTGTTGATGACCGATTCGTAAACCTGACCGGTAGTGAGATTGTTGTGGCGCGAGAGAACGCAATTAGTGAACCGCTCGTAATGACCGAGGTCGAGATCGGTCTCAGCACCGTCATTAAGTACATAGACTTCGCCGTGCTGGAATGGCGACATGGTGCCGGGATCCACGTTTAGGTACGGATCGAATTTTTGCAGCACGACGCGGAGCCCGCGTAGCTCGAGTAACGTGCCGAGTGCGGCCGCGGCGAGGCCTTTGCCGAGTGAGCTGATGACGCCGCCGGTGACGAAGATGTATTTCATCGCCGCTGTTTGTTGTCGCGGCGCGTGTCCTCACGCGCACGTGAGCGAGTATCGCGTTTGCTGCGGCTGAGGACAGCCGCCTCTACAGCCGCTGCGTCGGCAGGCGTGTCGATCCCGGGTGAACCGTGTTTGGTGACGAGCACATGAACAGTTACACCATTCTCTAGTGCTCGCAATTGTTCGAGGGATTCGGCGCGCTCCAGCGGCGCTGGTTTCCAGTTCACAAACTTAAGCAGCGTCTTGCGCCGGAAGGCGTAGATGCCCTGATGACGCAGGATTTTTGCACCCGCATGTTCCCGCACGAACGGAATGGCTGAGCGCGAGAAATAAAGTGCGTTGCCGGTGAGATCGCGGACAACTTTCACCTGGTTTGGCGAGTTGGCGTCCGCAACATTTTCGAATGGGTGAGCTGCGGTAACGATCTGCGGGGCATGCCTGGTTTGCAGAGTGGCGACGACGCGGTCGATCAGTCGCGGATCGATCAGCGGCTCGTCGCCCTGGACATTAACGATAATGCCGAAGTGCTTTTCGCGCGCGGCCACCTCGGCAACGCGGTCAGTTCCACTCTGATGTTTCAGGGACGTCATGCCAACGCGAGCGCCCCAAGTACACGCCGTTTCGGCAATGCGCTCATCATCTGTGGCGATAACGATGCGAGCGACTTTACGGGCGCGCCCGCAGCGTTCCCATACGTGACGAAGCAACGGCTTGCCCGCGATGATGTGCAGAGGTTTGCCCGGAAAACGCGTTGAAGCCCAGCGCGCGGGAATTACGAGTAGGGCGTTACGCACGTCAGCCCGAGCGAACGCGAGGAATCGTGTTGTGCAAGCGCAAACGTTTCCCAGCAGCCACTCAGCAGCAGCAGTGCGGCACGGTCGGCGCAGCTTGCCGCGATGCCGCATTGCCTGCACGGTATCGCCGCTTTGAGCCTGCCGTTCAGTTTTTTCCTCGCGCTGCGTTATCTCAAACCGAAGCGCACGTTCCTGTCACTCATCACGCTGATCTCGATCGCCGGCGTGATGCTTGGCGTGACTGTACTCATTCTCGTGATCTCGGTGATGACCGGTTTCGATCGCGAGCTGCGGCAAAAGGTGATGGAATTCGACGCTCACGTGGTGGTCACGAGCGAAGACGTTTTGACGAATTGGCGAGACCTCGAACAAAAAATTCGGGCAATTCCCGGAGTCATCGCCACGGCCCCCTTTGTCCAAGGGCCGGTGATTGTGGAGCACGAGCAGCGGCGGCTCGCGCCGAAGATTCGCGGCGTTGATCCCGAGCAGGAGGAGAAAGTCATCCCGCTGCACAAGTTCATCAAATTTGGAACGCTCGGCCTGAGCGGCGATGACACGGTCGTCGGGATCGAGCTTGCGCGCCTGCTGAACGTCCGCGTAGGCGACAAAGTCACGGTGTACTCGCCGGGAAATCTGGGGGAAATCCTCGACCGGCTAAAGAAACTGGAGAGCGCCCCGGCTGATGAGCAGAAGAAAGCAGTGGCCGAGCTGCGCGACGTGGTACTTCCGAAGGACCTCACCGTGACCGGTATTTACGAAACCGGACATTACGCCCACGATTCCGAGTTTCTGCTCGTGCCCATTTTCGTCGGCCAGGAACTTTATGGCTTGGGCGACGCCATCCACGGAATCACCGTCCGCGCCGATGATCCGTATCACGCCGCGCGCATTAAAGAGCAGATCGAGCCGCTGCTCAGCGTGCCGCAGTACGCCGAAACGTGGATCGAAATGAACCGGCAGATTTTTGAAGCGATCCGGCTGGAGCGAAACGTAATGTTTTTTCTGCTCTCGTTCATCGTGCTCGTGGCAGCGTTTGGCATTATGAGTACGCTCATCACCGTCACGGTGCAGAAGCGGCGCGAGATCGGCGTCATGAAAGCGCTCGGCGCGAACGTCGCGCAGATCGTCTGGGTTTTTTTGGGGCAGGGGATCGTGGTCGGCGTCTTCGGCACTGTCACCGGCCTGGCGCTGGGCATGACACTGATTCGCTACCGGAATGAATTCAGCCACTGGCTGGCGAGTACGCTGCACATCGAGATTTTCCCGCGCGAAGTGTACCAGTTTTCCGCCATTCCGGCGGAAGTGGTGCCGATGGATGTGGCGCGGGTATGTATCATAGCGTTCCTGATCTGTTCACTCGCTGCGCTGATTCCGGCGTACTTTGCCGCCCGGCTCGATCCGGTGAAAGCGTTGCGTTTCGAGTAGCACGCGCGCCGGCGGTATTGTGATCGCATCGAGCAGAAGAGAGCGCGTACTTAAAAAAAGGGAAAGGCGGCGCCCCTTCCCGAAACGCCGCCCTCCTTTGTCTGCGCAACGCGATTACTTGCTTTTCGCGTCGTGCATTTCTTTCATCGCGTTCATCATGTCCTCGTGCGCCTTGATCTGCGCGTCGAGTTTCGCCTGCTGCTCAGCGGTGAGCAGCGGGCGGATTTGCGTGATAGAAGCGTCAACCACGCCCTTGGCTTTGGTCATCGCTTCCTGGTGAATCTGCTGAAGTTGTGGTTTCGCCTGATCGATGATCGGTTGCACCTTAGCTTTCTGGTCCGCAGTAAGATTAAGCGAGCTGCTCAATTCTTCCAGCGGATCGTGATGTTTCCAGCCGCCGTGCGGACCGGCCGGAGGCTGCGCCCCCGCGAAATTGAATCCGGCTAACGCGACTGCGGCAATTAACGTCAATGTTTTACTCATAGTTTGATTCGGCGCCCCCTTGCGCCTTTGCCGATTGATGACGCAGTGAAGCGATGCGCGGTTACACATTTTTTCCGATGCGATATTCCGTAGCAGGTGGAACGCCAACACGCGCCTGGGAACCTTTATGCGGACGTATATACATGTTTCCTGTAACTTCCGGCATTTCGTCGCAGTCATTATGCCTGGTGTGGATACGATTCTGTTTACATGGGTGACGCTGAGCATGCTGGCGCGCTGGTCGCGCGCGCTCGCGACGGAGAGGATGCGGCCTGGCGCGAGCTTATCGCGGAGCTTTACCCACTCGTCGCGAAAATCGCGCGCGCACACCGGCCGCGGCGTGTCGCAGAAGAGGATTTGTGCCAGATGATCTTCGTAAAGGTTTTTCGTAATCTCGGGCAATATTCGGGCAAAGTACCAATCTCGCACTGGGTATCGCGCATCGCCGTGAACGAATGCCGCAACCAGCTCGCGGCGGAGAAAGCGCGCCCGGAATTGCGCCAGGCCGATCTTTCACCCGAGCAGGAGGCGCTCGTGCAGAACCTTGCCGCCACCACCGAGGAATTGCCGCCTGATCGTCATTACGCCGCGCGCGATCTGGTGGAGAAGTTGCTCAGCTCGCTCAAACCAATGGAGCGCCTGGTGGTCGATATGCTTTATCTTCAGGAGAAAAGCGTGGCCGAAATCCAAAAACTGACCGGCTGGACGGCGAGCGCGGTAAAAGTACGGGCTTTCCGCGCCCGGCAGAAATTGCGGAGGCAGATTGGAGGGTTGTTGTGAACAATCGAGATGAAATTTTACACCGGCTTTTGCGGGCCGCCGCTTCACCTGAGATCGCGCCGGAGATGCCGTTCGGCTTTGATACGCGCGTACTGGCGATGGCGCGGCAATTTGCGCCCGGTAGTTCCGCTCTCATCGCGCTCTTTGCGCGTCGCGCCGCGGCCATTTCCCTCGGCATCATTGTACTCGCGAGCGCGGGCGTTTACGGCGTGTCGCGTTCGCAGAGCAATGCTGAGTTAACCAACGAGTACGGCATCGTGGACAGCGCGATCCAAAGCAACCTGCGGGAATGAACAGTTCGCTGCGCTGGAAGCTCATCATCGCCTTCTTGCTCGTATTTATCGCAGGCGGCCTCTGCGGATTTTTTGCCGCAATGCATTCGAGCCGCTGGATGCAATTTCACCACCCGGCACCGGGCACGCTGGCGCAACACATGAAAGCGCATCTCACGAATGAGCTGAAACTCACGCCGGCGCAGGTTGACCAGATTTCGCCCATTGTCGATCGCGCGACTTCGCAGCTGGAAGCGAAACGCGAGCAAACCTCACGCGAGATCCGCGGAATTTTCCAGCAACTGCATCGCGACATCGCGCCGATCCTCACGCCTGAGCAGCGCGATCGCCTCGAGCGAATGGAACAGCGGCATCGCGAGCTGATGCATCGGCGGGGATTCCCGCCACCGCCGCCGCAATAGCAATCAAAAATCCCAGGTTTTCGGCAGCTTCTGTTTGAGCTTCTCGGTCGGCGCAAAGAGGTCGCCCATTCTTTCCACACGCGCGATTACTTCGTCAGAACGAAACGTCAGCATCTCCCCTTTCTTCTTTTTCAGGCACGCTTCCACTTCGTCCCAGGTCACCGGCGTCGAGACTGTTGGCTCGTCTTTCGCGCGCAACGAATAAACGCAGACAGTTGTCTTGTGCTCGTCGTTCTGGCTCCAGTCCACCAGCACCTTCCCAGTACGCAATGCCTTCAGCATTTTTGAGACGACGAGATCTGAATGTTCCCGCTCCAGATGCTCGGCGAGCGCGCGCGAAAGCGATTTCGTCTCGTCAAAGCTCGCCGGTGTATTCAGCGGGACATAGAGTTGCAGGCCTTTCGAGCCGCTCGTCTTCGCGAAACTCTCGAGCTTGATCTCCCAAAGCAAATCGCGCAGCCAGATGCCTACCTGGCAGCATTGCACGATGTCGGCCGGCGGTCCTGGATCGAGATCGAAAACCATCAGCGTCGGTTGGGCGACGTTGCGTTTGCGCGCGAGCGAGGTGTGCAGCTCGAGATCGGCAAGGTTCGCGGCCCACACCAGCGTCGGTAAATCCTGGGCCAGGCAAAAGTACGTGTCGCGCTGATTACCGTGACTCCACACCTTCGCTGTCTTCACCCACGATGGCCGATGTGCCGGGCAGTTCTTTTCGTAGAAAAATTCGCCGTCCACTCCGTTTGGGTACCGCTTCATGGTGAGCGGCCGATCTTTCAGGTGCGGCAGCAACACCGGCGCGATGCGGATGTAATAATCGATTACCTGCCCTTTCGTGAAACCGGCCTTCGGGTAAAGCACCTTGCCCAGGTTCGAGACGGCGAGCTTCTTTCCCTCGACGACGAGCTGCGCTTTATCAGCCATGGTTCTTTTCTTCTGTAGCGGCGGTCTATCACCGTCGCAAATCGCGGGTGTAACCCGCGACGGGATGGACCGGAGTACGGAAACCATCAGGCGAAGAAGCGCTCCGGTGTGAGAAGCGGCTGCGGTTTGCAGATGCGCGCGACGCAGTTCTCCCAGCTTTCGTGGCCGCTGAGTATTTCAATTTCCACCCGCAGAAACAGGATCGGTACTTCGCTCTGGCTGAGGCGCGGAAAACGAACCGCGTCTTTCTCGGTCGTCACGATCATTTCGAGATCGCGTCGGATGCAACGGTTAATGAAACTGCGGATTTCCGCTTCGCTGAACCGGTGATGATCGATGTAGCGCTTGGCGATTTCGATGTTGGCCTCGAGTTGCCGAAGCGCTGTTTCGAAGCTTTCCGGCGCGGCAATGGCACAAATCGAACCGATGTAGGCGCCGCGCAGTTTATCGAGCGGTAAAAGTTCGCCGGTGATGACATTCTGCAAATGCAAGGGTTTGTGCGCGCACTCGATGATCTCGGCGGTGCGATTGTAACGGCGGATGCGCCGGATCAGTTCGTCATTCGATTCGCCTGTACTTTTCGTGATGAAAATGTAGCTCGCGCGGCGAAGGTTTCCGGGCGGCTCGCGCAAAGTACCTCGCGGCAGGAGGAACTCGTTCCCGAAAGGCGCCTGGCGATCGATCAGGACGATGTCGAGCCGGTGCTTGAGATGGAGATATTGCAGGCCGTCGTCCAACAGCAGCGTGTCAGAATGCAAGTTGTCGATGGCGTACACGCCACTTTTGACTCGGTCCTTGTCCACAAGCACGACGACATCTTTCAAATTTTGCGCGAGCATGTACGGTTCGTCGCCGGCGATGAGCGAATCGAGCAGGAGCGACTTGCCATCCGAGACAACGCGCGGAGGATCGGGCGGAACGCCGCGCAGCCGCGCGAGTGTGCTGCGTTTGCTGCGGCGGGGCACGCTCTTGTAGCCGCGGCTGAGAATGGCGACGCGCCGCCCGCCGTTCTGTAGAGCGCGCGCGAACTTTTCCACGATCGGCGTTTTGCCCGTGCCGCCAACGGTGAGATTGCCGATGGAGATCACAAGACAACCGAGCGCTCGCTCACGAAAAATAG
>JAFASN010000007.1 GCA_019244415.1 Verrucomicrobiota bacterium
ACACGAACCGATTCAGCTAATGACAAATCAACCCAAGTAATACGGAACACGAATTTCATGCGGGAAGCCGCGCGGATTCGTGCAAACTCGGCTGGGGCGGACTGCCCTAAGCGCCCGCAGAAACGCGAACAAGCGCGTGTCCGGTGACACCTTTACCAAAAAGTACCGGGTTCAGGCGGCCGAGACTGGTGGCGCGGTGACTGGCTTCTGCGTTGTCGCCATCACATCTGGCCGTAATTGTTCTTCGCTGCGCAACAAGGGCCGCGTCTCCTGTTTCGGATACGCAATGCGGCTGTGGAGCATTGTCATTAAGGTAAAGCGGAACCGATCGGCAATGATGCGCAGATCGTTCAACGTAAGATCGCATTGCTCAAGCTGCCGGTCGGCGATGCGCTGATTGATGATCTCGTGCACGAGCTTCTCGATGCCGGCAGGCGTCGGTTTTTCCAGGCTGCGCGATGCGCTCTCTACCGCATCGGCCAGGCTGACGATCGCGCTCTCTTTCGTCTGCGGCTTGGGACCGCTGTAGCGAAAGCTTTCCTCGCGCACTTCATTGTCCTCGCGAATGCTGGTGATCTTGCTCCCGGCGCGCGCCGCCTCCTGCTGGTCCAGGGCGCGCTTGTAGAAATAGTACACCAGCGTGGTGCCGTGATGCTCCTGGATGATATCGATGATGCGCTGGTTGAGCTTGTGTTTGATCGCGAGATCAACGCCCTCTTTAACATGCGCGATGATGATGAGAGCGCTCATCGTCGGGGCGAGTTCGTCGTGCGGATTGCGCTGGAAATTCATGTTCTCGGTGAAGTACTCAGGCTTCACCAGCTTACCGACATCGTGAAAATAGGCGCAGACACGGCAAAGCGTCGCGTTTCCACCGATCGCTTCCGCCGCAGCTTCGGCCAGGTTCGCGACCACGAGACTGTGATGATAAGTACCGGGCGCTTCGATCGTCATTCGCCGCAGCAGTGGGTGGTTTAAATCGGAAGCTTCCAGCCACGAGATATCAGTTGTGATTTGGAACATGTGCTCGAACATCGGCAGCACGCCGCCGACGATCGTCGCAGTGACAACGCCATTGCCGAGAGCTAGCGCACTTTGCAGACCGATCATTCCCCAGTCGTTCGCCGAGGGCGGGAAGAGATTGATGGGTCCGATGTAGCCGAAAGCGAGGGACAAAATCCAGATCGCGATACCGACGCCGACGCCCGCGCTGACGAGTGTGCTACGTCGCCGCACCTGCAACGTGAGATAGACAGCGGTGAACCCGCTGATCATGCCGGTGACAAGCAGCGGCGCATCGATTTTGCCGAAGAGAACACTCGTCCAGAGGCTCACGAAGACGGCGGCGTAAAGGGCGTGATTGCGCCCGAGCAGGACACTGAGCAACAGTGGCGCGAGCGCAAACGGCGTAAGCAGCTCGGCCATGTTTGGCCGGAGGCCGGCGATGTTGCTATGACACAGCGCGTAGATTGCTTTCGTCAGCGCGAGCTGTACTAACATGATGCCGAAGACGAGCAGAATGCGCGAACTCTGCGCGAACGTCTTCGGCTGATTCGTCCACAGCATCATCAGCGCGATGAGGAAGAAGAGCAGCGCGATGACGAAGCTCTTGGTCGGCTCCGGTTGCGTGCCGCTGAAGATGAGCAAGCCGAGCCCGACAATGAACCCGGCGAAGAGCACCAGCTTCATGCCCACCGAGTACTCGACGCTGCGCAGCAGATCGTTGCGCGTGCGGCGGCGGCGCGTTTTCGGAGAAGCCAGGCCGCGGCGGATCAGCTCGCTGCGTTTGAAGAAATTCATTTGCGACCGGATGGGGAACGATGCTGCTGGTAGGCGCTAATTATCGCACGAACGAGCGCATGGCGCACTACATCGCGTTCGGTGAAGTACGTAATCGCGATTCCCGGCACGTTCTTGAGCGCCTGCACCGCTTCCACCAAACCGGAACGCTTGTTGGCCGGCAAGTCTATTTGCGTGACATCGCCAGTAACGACGCACTTGGAATTGGCGCCGATGCGTGTGAGCAGCATAAACATTTGTTCGGCGGTGGCGTTCTGTGCTTCATCGAGAATGATGAAGGCGTTGTTCAGAGTACGGCCGCGCATGTAAGCGAGCGGCGCCACCTCGATCACCTCGCGAGCAAGCGCGCGCTCCATTTCCTCCGGCTCGACCATGTCATGCAATGCATCATAAAGCGGGCGCAAATACGGCGTTATTTTCTCCTGCAAATCACCAGGCAAAAAACCGAGCGCTTCGCCCGCTTCCACCGCCGGCCGCGCGAGAATGATGCGCGAGACCTGCTCTCTCTTTAGCGCGGCCACTGCCATCGCCACCGCCAGGTAAGTTTTACCGGTGCCGGCCGGGCCGATGCCGAACACGACGTCGTGTTTCTCAATCGCTTCCACGTAGTTTTTCTGGCCAACAGTGCGCGCGACGATCGGTGCCTTGCGGGAGGAGATGATAATTTTCGCGGAAACGGCGTCGGTGAGATCCTGCGGCTGCTCGTCGCTTGCTGAGTTCAAGGCGTAATCGAATTCGCGCTTCTGAATATCGACCCCGTGCTTGCGTGCGTCCTCGAGTTGATCGAAGACGCGCTGGGCACGATCGAGATTCTCCGGCTCGCCTTCGAGTCTCACCCACCCTTCCCGTGTGGTCACCTTGACGCCGAGCGAGTTTTCCAGATTTTTCAACAGCTTAACGTCATTCGCGAAGAGCGACTGCAATGCGCGCGCGCTCTCGAATTCCAGCGTTCTGGTTTCCGGCATTCAGAAATCAGCCGCAGAGATGGCGGAGCCGCCCGAGTTTAAACGATAACTCTGCGCTCTCTGTGTGCTCTGCGGTCAAACATCCGCTTCGCATCAACGGAACCCGTAAACGAGCGCCCAATGCGTGCGTTCTTCCGGCGATTCCTCCACACTCACGATGATGAAGTAGCTCCCGGTGCCTTTCGGGATCACGTGCGCCGCCGCGAAATGCCCTTTTTGCCAGCTGTCCGGTTCCTCGACCAACTTGCCTTCCGAATCGTAAATGTGGACGGAGATTTTCGCCTTCTCGACTTCCGTGCCCATCCAGAACCAGTACTCATTGCCTTTGAAAAGCTGCTGTCGCACCGCTTTCTTTTCACCAGAACCGAGATCGCCGCCCCAGTAATCCTCCCGGACTTGGAAACCTTCCTTGACGTAAGGCTCGGCGGCCTGAAGCGCGAATGATTGTGCGTCATCCACTGACGCGACGGCTGTGGCGCGAACGAGAAGAACGAACGCGGCGAGAAAAGCGAGCTGCTTCATTGCCGCGTCACGATTTCGCCGTCGAGGCGGGTCGTGATCTCGTTAATTCTTTTCACCGCATCGGGCGAAATGGATTTCGTCGCTACATCGATGAGCGGTCGCACCTGATTCAGCGCCGTCTTGATGCTGAGTACCACCGGAGCGTTGTACTCAGGCATTCCCGCCAGCTTTTGATCGAAATAGGAGAGCAAATCAGGTTGATGCAGCAGCTCGGCGCCTTCGGTGCTGAAATGCTTCGTTACCACCGAAGTCAGCACCTGCGTGCCGCGCAGCCAGCCCCCGAGGCTCACCAATTGCGCTAATTTCTGGTCCTGTACTTCGTTCATCGCCTGCTGCACGCTGCTCTGGGTGCGATCAAGCTCGAGACGCACGTTGTCCCAATTGCGTTTGTCCGCCGCGTCGATGATCGCCTTCGCGTGCGGCGTGATTGAGTTGCCGACGCCGATACCCTTGGCCAGCGTCAGCACGCGCTGGCCGATGTCCTTTACCGCCGGCGCATCTTCCGCCTGCACCGCGATGAAGCCGTCCGCGATGACGCTGCCAAGCAGAAGCGCGATCCTCGGCCGCTCGGTAAAGTTTGCGCCTTTTTCCGTGCGCACGAATTCCTTCCAGTTTACCGGGCCAAGTTTGTTCAGCGCGCCGAACACTTCGTTTGGCAACGGCACCACTACATCTTCCACGCGCTTGGAGATTTGGTGCACATCGATGTGCTGCGGGGCCGGCGCAGCTGGAGCACTTAGAGTAGCCCCGGCAAGGATAAACCCCACCCACTTACTGATCTTGGAGACGGAAATCATCGGCAGCTTCGACTGTTGATTTCGATTACGTATTCAGGATTAATGGCACACTCTAAAGAGAAGCGTCTTACGCACAAATCGTGACTCCACTGAATCGCATCAACTCGCTCGCGTGGCGGTTTCCATTGCGGCCCAACATGGAACTCTTTCCCGCCGCGTGAAAAGCTTCACATTGCCATGACAGAGCAGCGCCTGCGCCAGATCTTCGATCGCGCCCGAGAACAGCGCGTGCTCGTTATTGGCGACCTCATGCTGGATGAATTTGTCTGGGGCAAAGTGGGCCGCATCTCGCCCGAAGCGCCAGTGCCGGTGGTGGAAGTTTCCAGCGAATCGTGCTACCCCGGCGGCGCCGCCAATGTCGCGCGTAATCTGCGCGAATTCACCGGGCACGTTTCCGTCGCCGGAATGGTCGGCCGGGACCGCGCGGGCGAGCAGCTGCTCGGCTTGCTGCACCAGGAGAAGATCGACACAAGTACATGCACCAAAAGCGAGACTTTTCCGACCATCGTCAAAACGCGAATCATTGCGCGCCATCAACAAGTCGTGCGCGTTGATCGCGAGCAAATCGCGGAGCCAGATTCTCAGCAGATCGCTTCGATTATAGCCGCGCTAAAGAGAATCATGCCGCAGATCGATGCCATCATCTTCGAAGATTACGGAAAGGGATTCCTGGCGCAGCGGCTCGTCGATGAGGTTTTGTCCGCCGGACGCGGAAAGATCATCGCGGTTGATCCTAATCCGCGCCACGAAATTCGCTGGCGCGGAGTTTCGGTGATGAAGCCAAACCGCAGCGAGGCCCGCCACGCTGCCGGCATCAACGAGGACGCAAGCGCTTCATCCATGGCGAAGATCGGCGCGATTCTGCTGGAGAAATGGGAGACGGATCTGGTTCTCGTCACGCTGGGCGACGAAGGCATGATGCTTTTCCAGCGCAACGCCGAGCCGCATCATGTTCCAACCAGAGCGCGTCAGGTCTTCGATGTTTCCGGTGCGGGAGACACCGCCATTGCCTTGTTCACGCTGGCCCTGAGCGCCGGCGCGACACCGCTGGAAGCTGCCGATATCGCCAACCACGCCAGCGCGGTCGTTGTCGGGAAACTCGGCACTGCCACAGTCTCGCCGGACGAACTCATCCAGAGTTTCGCGAATGGCTGAGAAGACGCCGGCCGTTTTTTTCGATCGGGACGGCACGATCATGCAAGACGTGAACTACTGCGCGGATCCGCAGGAGGTGCATGTGTTTCCCTGCGTCGCTGAATCATTGCGCAAACTGAAAGGCCGCGGATTCACGCTCATCATGATCACGAACCAGAGCGGCATCGGCCGCGGCTATTTCACGCGCGAGCAATATGAGGCAGTGCAGATGGAAGTGCTTCGCCAACTTGGCGACGCGCTGATCGACGCCACGTACTTTTGTCCTGATCCGCCCGGCATTGAATCACAATGCCGCAAACCTGCGCCCGGCATGATCCTGGAAGGAGCGCGCGAGTACGATATCGATTTGCCAAATTCCGTGATGGTCGGCGACAAGGAAATCGACGTGCGTTGTGCTCATAACGCCGGCATCAAAGCCATTCGCGTCCGCACCGGTTTTGAAACGAACACCGCCGACAGCTCGGCAGATTGGGTCGCGGAAAACTTTTCGGACGCAGCGAAGATCATACTGACCGAGTTTGCCGTGCCGTAGTACGCGCGTTCGCGTAATTCCGTCGCGTTATTTCAGTGCGTGCGCCTGCAACTGCTCGAGTGTGACGAACTCGAGCGCGCTGGCATGCGTCCCTTCTAAATCGACTGGCGGCGCGACACCGCGTTCGAGCGCGTCTTTCCAGCGTGTCACGCAAACGCACCATTTGTCGCCGGGTTCGAGGCCAGGGAACTCCCACTCGGGATGGGGCGTGACGAGGTCGTTGCCGTCGAGTACGGAAAAATCCAGAAACTCGCGTGTCATTTGCGCGCACACGGTGTGCAGCCCGGTGTCGCCCGGCCCGGTGCGACAAAATCCGTCGCGGTAAAACCCGGTGAGCGGATCCCGGCAACAGACCTTCAACTCAGTTCCCAAAACATTCGTGGCCATGACATGAAAGATACGCATGAGAATTAGTTTGCAGAGCCAGCGGCCGTTTCGTTAGCGTCCGCCGCATGCGAACCATCCTACTCGTTATTCTGGTGCTGTTGCTCATCGGTAGTTTGCCCGCGTGGCCCTACAGCACGGGCTGGGGATATTATCCGGGCGCGGGCTTGCTGGTGTTGATCGTACTTATTCTGCTGCTCTGGCGAGCGTGACGCTTTAGCGCTGCTGCGGGGGAGGCACCATTTTCACTACCGGCAGCGGGAAGCGCAGTCGCAATTCTTCCTGCAAGTAAATTTCGACGTGATGCAGCCCGAACTGCTGAAACTGCACGCCGCCGAAGTAATGCACGTTGGTGGCGTGTCCTTCCATCTCCTTTAGCTCAAAATCCACCTCGGCCTGCGCGATCACGTGCTGTTCGTCCACGCCCACGATGCGGGAGCGCTGCCGGAATTTGCCGGTACCACTGCACCAGCGCGACCAGATGCAAAGCCGCATGTACGTGATGGGCAGTTGCGGCGCAGGCACGACGTTGACGACGCCCACGAGCGTCTGCATTCCATTAAATTCGTGGCGCACATCTTCACAGAGTACGCAGCTTTGCAGGTCCGGCAGCATTACGTCAGTAGTCGCCATGGCTTAAATTACACCGCGCATTAACATCCACATTAACAGCCCCGCGACAATGATCCGGTAAATAGCGAAGGGCGCGAAGCCACGCGCGCGCACCCAGTTCATGAACCAGGCCACCACGCCAAGGGCAACGACAAACGAGACGACGGTGCCGATGACAAGTACTACCCAGTTGTGCCCGGTCATGGTGAGTGGCGCCAGGTTCGCTTCGCCCCCTCCCCGGTGCATCAACGTCTTCAGCAGATCGTACGCGGTGGCGACAATCATCGTGGGCATAGAAAGAAAAAACGAAAACTCGAGCGCGGCGCTGCGGGAAAGGCCGGCGAGCTGGCCCGCGGCGATGGTGGACATCGAGCGTGATGTTCCGGGAAAAACGGCCGAAGCGATTTGGGCGAAGCCGATCCAGACAGCCTGCGGCAGCGACATCTCTTCCATACGCTGAGTACGAGGGTTCCGGCAACGCGCGTCCACCAGCCACATGATGATGCCGCCGATGAGTAGCGCCCACGCCATCACCCAGAGATTCTCCAGGTTTTCGCCGATGACTTTGGTCAATAGCCACGCCGGCAACGCGGTGACGACAAACGCGATGAGCGTGAGGCTGACAGGATGCGTAAAGATGTTGCGATCGCCGCGTTCCCCCGCCGGAAAGGTCGAGAGAAATTTAAGAATGCGATTCCAGAAATAGACAGGCAGCGCGAGGATGGCGCCGAGCTGGATGACAATGGTGTACATCTTCCAGAACGCGTCGTGCAGGTCGAGCCGCAGCAGCGCCTCGGTGATGCGTAGATGTGCGGTCGAGCTTACCGGCAGAAACTCGGTCAGGCCCTCGACAATGCCGAGCAGCAGCGAAAGCAGATAGTCGTTCATGCAGTTTATCGGGTGTACTTGCGGGAAATGTTCATACCGCTTGGAGAGCAACAACTCCGCCAGACCATGAACGATCCCGCTAGATTCCGGTAAACAGCGCGAAGTACGTTCCCCATCATCAGGCAGACGTTGGGCGGGATGGTCATGTTCATGCCGCGAATGGTCAAAGGTAATTTTCCACCCGGCGCACTCACCGGTTCCGCGGAAAGATCGCCCTTAGCCGCGAACGAGGTGCCGGACGAGGTCTTCGAGCGCAACAACGCCGGTGAAGCGCCGATGTTTATCCAGCACCGCGGCCAGACTGGTCCGCGCCGCCCGTAACCGGCGGATCACCTGGTAAGCACTTTCGTTTTCTGACGTCGTGACAATGCGCCGGGTGTAATCGCGCAGACGGGGTGATGGCGCAGTATCCAGCAGGATATCGAACACGTTCACCAGGCCGATGGGTTGGGATTTTTCCACCACCGGGAACCGATCGATTCCCGTTTGGTCACTCCGCTGCAACACGCGTTGCGGTGTTTCCCCAGGCTGAACCGTGACCGTTTTCCCGGCGCCAACCATGACGTCGCGCACCTTCACCGAAGGGAAATCGACTACGTTGTGGATAATGGCGCGCTCAGCTGGCGAGAGTGCGCCACGCTGCTCGCTTTGCATTGTCATCTGCTTTAATTCTTCGCGCGCGGCGAAAAGCCGCGGCGGCATTCTGCGACGGGCGAACAGCAGACGGGCAATTCCTTCGCCCACGATCAGCGCTGGCCAGAAAAGTTTTGCCGTCCCTTCCAGTAATCGCGCACACCGCGCCACGGCTGCGAAACCGAAGCGCCGGAAGAGCGATTTCGGGAGTACGCTGAGAAGGAATAAGTACACCGGCATGGCGATAATGATGGCGAGGAAGTAACCGAGTACGCCAAATGCGCTGACCAGATGATACGTGAGAATCAGCAGCGCGATGATATCGGCGGCGTTGGTTGCGAGAAGTACGGTGATGAGCCAGCGCTCGGGATTGCGCAATAATTTCTCTACGCGCACGGCGGGAGCGTTCCCTTCCTTGGCGCGCGTCCGCAGGCGCACGGGATCGATCGCGAGCAGTCCCGCTTCGATTCCAGCAAACAAAAAGGAAACCAGCCAGCAGAGGATGACAAGAAGCCAGCTCACCACTTCACCTCGCCGTTGCCGTTTTCACACGCCACGCAAACCGTTTTCTCCAGCAGCAACTCTTCGATTCGGCGCCGCGCCACACGTCGCACCGTGATCTTCAAGCGCGGCGTCTCGAGTTCCGCGCCTGGCGTCGGCAGATAGCCGAGCTGGGTAAACACGTAACCGCCGATGGTGTCGATACCGTCCGCCTCGAGATCAAAGCCGAGGCGTTCGCTTAAATCATCGAGCCGCGCTTTGCCATTCACGAGAAAGCGACCGGTATCGACGGGCTCTATGTACAAGTCCGCGTCTCCCAACGGCGCGGCGTCGCTGATGAGGTCCTCCACGATATCCGAAAGCGTGACAATGCCGGCAGTGCCGCCGAATTCATCAAGGACGATGGCCATGCCCTGCGGTCGCGTAAGGAAACTCCGCAAGAGATCGAGTGCGCGCATCGTGTCCGGCACAAACGAAGGGGGAAGCAGGGCTTCAGTATAGTGCTCGTCCGGATGCAGAAGGAACGACTTTACTTCGATGATGCCGAGAATGTTGTCGGCTGAATCGGCGTAAACCGGGACGCGACGATGGCGGCGCGCTTTGAGTAGAGCGATCGCATCGTCATTCGTGAGATCATCGGGCAGCGCGAACATATCCACCCGCGGCGTGAGTACGTCGTGCGCGGTTTTGTCGCCCAGCTTGAATACTTCCTGGATCATCTCGCCCTCGGCTTCGCGCAATGTCCCCTGCTCTTCCCCGATCTCGATCAGCGTCTCCAGCTCTTCATCGGACCAGTGTGATTGCGCGCGGACGGGCGATGGCGTGACCAGGGTGACAATAGCCACGCTGATCGTCTCCAGCGCGCTGCCGATAGTGGCAAGGAATGGCATCAACGCGCGCAACGTGAACACGCCCAGAGCGGACAACCGATATGGCAGCGAGACAGCCAGGAGCTTGGGAATTAAATCGCAGACGAGCACAATAACGGCGAAAACGACGAGCCCGATCAGCCACTGCGGAAGAGCGGAGTGCGGCCCTTCCCACAGCACGGCCAGGCATAGTACCACCAGAAAAACGT
Source organism: Verrucomicrobiota bacterium (assembly GCA_019244415.1). Taxonomy (GTDB): domain Bacteria; phylum Verrucomicrobiota; class Verrucomicrobiia; order Chthoniobacterales; family UBA10450; genus AV69. The sequence continues at coordinate 9,868 of JAFASN010000007.1, forward strand.
TCACGAAGGTCGAACCGAGCAGGATCAGGCCGAGCACCCGCCGCGGGTTGGCGCGGAATTCGCCGATGAATCGCGCCAGCGCGGGATGATTCGATTCCAGCCGCCGCAGCTCGTGCTGGCGCAATGCGAAAAGCGCCGTCTCCAGCGAAGAAAAAAGAGCCGAGCAAACGATCAGCGCCGCGATCGCGACAAGCAGGACAGCAAGCAGGCCCGCGGTCATGCCGCTAAAGCTTCAAACGCCGCTTTGCCCATGGCTTCGCTTCGTCCAGAGTACGACTTTTCATGAACAAACGCGAGCGGATTTCCGAGTTCGTTTCTTCGCTCGGCGACAGCGCCGCGCAACCGCGCGATTATTACCGCGCGTTCTTCCAGCTCTGGAATGAGCAGCGCTACTACGAAGCACACGATGTCCTCGAGCAACTCTGGCTTCACGAGGAGGACGCCGAGACCGCCCGCTTTTTTCAGGCGTTGATTCAGGCTGCCGGCGCGTTTGTGCACTTACAGAAAAACTTCGAGCAACCGCTGCATGCGAAACATAGCCGGCGATTACGCCCCGCCACACGGCTGTTCACGCTCGCGTTGCGCAACCTCGACGGTCTGCCGGATGAGTACCGCCAGTTTGATCTGGTCCGGTTTCGCCAATTATTAGCCGCAATACGCGATGAAATCGTCGCCAGCGACTTTCGCCTAAACCCATGGTCGCCCAGGGATGCGCCGCGCCTGCGACTGAATCCATGAATTGCCTGCGCCTTGTCGCCTGCCTGTGCGTTTATCTCGCCGCCGCCGCTAAGCTGACCTGCGCAGGATTCCCGAGCGAAGCCGAACTGAGGGCGAAGGTGCACTCCGGGATGTCTCAGGAAGAAGCTGCATCGTTGTTTGGGCCCGCCACACTCGAGAAGCGCGAGAAAGGCTCCGTCACTCTGCTCTACCACGCGTCTCCTAATGAATTGACGAATCAACACGAAGGCTACGCCGGGTTCGAGTTGCGCTTCGCCGGCAACCGACTCGTCGCCTGGTGGATTCGCCGCGAGACACCTTCGTTCCGATCAAACGCAGAGATCCCAAGCGAACTCAAGTGGCTGCTCGGTATCTTCAGCGGGATCATTTTCCTTCTGCTCCTGTATCGACGTTTCCTGCGCTGGCTCGGAGGAAGACTCGCCCGCGGCGGAATCTTTGAAAGTTACCGCTGGCGGGAAATCCGAACCGAGAGCCTGCCGTTCGAATTCAGGTTCATCGATCATGCCACAACGTTGCGCGATGTTTTCCGCAGATTAGGCGATCCGTCCCGCATCTTGGAAGTGCCCGTGGACCAGGATTCGCCGCCTGGCGTTTCGTTTGTGAAAACCATAGCGGGGCTCGATGCGATTGTTGCCGCGGAATACCGGCTCCCGTCCGGCTCGCCCGTTTACATCATGCCGGACTTCCCGTTTGAAGAGACGAGCCGGATCCGTGCAGCGTATCGTGGTTCGCTACCGATCGAGATCGTCGAGCGTACCCGTATCACCGAGTGAATGGCCGGCTCCAATGACGACCGTTTCACTAGCCGCAATGGCCCGCGCTACAATTCGCGGGACGCGGTCAGCCGCTCGGTCAGCATCACCGCGGCGAATGCGATCAGGCCGCAAATAAGTACCAGCCGGTACGCGACCGCGTCTTCTCCCAGCTGCACCGCTTCATAAATCTTCAGCGAAAGCGTCGTCGTCCGCCCCGGAATATTCCCGGCCAGCAGAATGGTCGCTCCGAATTCGCCGACGGCGCGGGCGAACGCCAGCACAATACCGGCGGCAATCGCTCGCGATGCCAGCGGCAGCGTGATGCTGAACAAGATCCGAAGCGGCCCGGCGCCCAGCGTGCGCGCAGTTTCTTCAAGGTGAATATCGACGTTCTCGATCCCAACTCGGGCGGCGCGCACCAACAGCGGAAAAGACATCACCGCTGCTGCTATCAGGACGGCGCGCCAGGTGAAGACAATCTCCGCGCCGAAGTAGCGGTGGAGGAAAGCTCCCACTGGACCGCGATTGCCACACAGCTTCAGCAGCAGCAGACCTGTCGCCACCGGCGGCATGATCAAGGGCAGCGTAATTAGCGTTTCCGCGATCGTTTTTCCGCGCCAGCGCTTCCGGGCAAGGAGCCACGCAAGCGCGATTCCCAGCGGCAAAATAACGACAACGCTCAACGCGCACACCCCAAGGGTGAAGGCGGTGATGCGCCATTCTTCCGGCGTGAGCAGAAAGCTCAATGGGCGATGCCGAACCCGGCGCGCTGAAAGACTTCTTGCTCCTGCCGGATGAATGCCAGAAAGCGTTTCGCCTCTTCCGGGTGCGCGGAGCGAATAATTATCGCGGCGGGATAAACGATCCGCGGTGATCGATCTGGTGAGATCGATAACGCGACGCTCAGGCCAGGGGCGCTGCGCGCGTCCGTGGCGTAAACGAACCCGGCATCGGCATTGCCCGATTGCACGATTGCGAGAGCAGCGCGCACGTTTTCAGCAGGGACGATTTTCGCCTGGAGTTTCTCCCACAAACCGGCGGCGGTCACGACTGCTTTTGCGTAAACGCCCGCCGGCACACTCCTCGGGTCGGCAAGAACTATGCGATCGAGCTTCTCCAGATCAGCCAGTGTGTGAACGGCAACGCCCGGCCGAGCGACGACCACCAGCCGGTTCGTGAGCAAATCAAAACGCGTCGAGTGGTCAATAAGATGTGCTTTGTCGAGGCGATCCATTTGCGCTTCGTCCGCGGAGATAAAAATGTCGGCTGGCGCGCTCTCCTCGATTTGCCGTGCCAGCATGCTGGATGCACCGAAGTTCAGAACCACCTTTTCGCCGGTCTGTTGCTCGAATTTTTCCGCCACCTCTTTCATTACGTCAGTGAGGCTGGCGGCGGCGGAAACCAGCAGCCCGGCCGCGCGCAACTCAGGGGCAACGGCCAGCAAAAGCGAGAGGCAAAGCATCCGGGCCAACATCCGGCAGTTTCGCTTTGATCGGACACCTGACAACAAGGCAATTCCCTCCTGCTGCGCTGGCGCGCGTATTCGTCACGCCCAGCTATCCCGCCTACAATGCTGCGCTCGGATGCAGCTTGCGCAGCTGACCATCAGTGCGCGCCGTTTAGCTCACATGAAAACGATCGTCCTCCTGACTATTTCAAACATGTTCATGAATCTCGCCTGGTATGGGCACCTGAAGTTCAAAAATCAGCCTCTCTGGATCGTGATCCTGGCCAGCTGGGGCATCGCCCTTTTTGAGTACATCTTCCAAGTACCCGCGAACCGGATCGGCTCAAACGAGTGGACCGTCCCGCAGCTAAAGTCCTCCAGGAATGCATTACTCTGGTCGTGTTCACCGTGGTGGCTTTTGCGCTCTTTCGCTCACCGGTGAAATGGAACTATCTGGTGTCCTACGCCCTGATTGTTGGCGCGGTTTACTTCGCCTTCAGGTTCCGATGAGCAGCAGAATCAGCCGGCACAGCAACCGTTCGTTGTCCTTTAACTAAGTCAGTCCGGCTGGCATCTCTCCACGAAGTGCAGAGAGCGGCTTTCGCGATTGCTTCGTCGCAATGTAATGCAACATCCCCTACTCGGAGCTTAGTACGGCGTCGATCGCTTGCCCGACTCGCACGGGCGTTTCCTTTTTCGGTATCCGCGCAATCTGAGCAAAACTCATCCCGTGGTCGAGCCAGTAACCAACTACGACCCAGCCGGCGTAGTACGTTTCTCGCTCGATGCCGCTCGGTTCCTTTGCCCATGGTGAAACGCACCACGTCCTCTGATTTATCCGAGGAAACCGCCTGCCGCACGTCCTTCAAAATGGCGGGCCGGAGTTTCGCAGCTTCCAGGGTGTGACAAGGGTCGGCAGTGGCGTTCTAGTTACTGGGTGATGTCTAACCGACTCGCGAATTCCAAATCGCCCTACCTGCTCCAGCACGCGCACAATCCCGTGAATTGGTTCGAGTGGGGCGATGAGGCCTTTGCCGAAGCGCGGGGCGAAGATAAACCGATTTTTCTCTCGGTGGGTTATTCGACGTGTCACTGGTGCCACGTCATGGCGCACGAGTCATTCGAAGATCAGGACACAGCGGCGGTGATGAATCGCGAGTTTGTGAACATCAAGATCGATCGCGAGGAACGGCCGGACATCGATCGCGTTTACATGACGTTCGTGCAGGCGACGACCGGCCACGGCGGCTGGCCCATGAGCGTGTGGCTTACGCCAGAGCTGAAACCGTTTTTTGGCGGTACTTATTTCCCGCCAGAAGATCGCTACGGCCACCCTGCGTTCCGCAGAGTACTGCAACAGCTGGCGAATGCGTGGAAAGAGGAGCGCGAGAAGATCATAGCGCACGGAGAACACATCATGAGCGCACTGCGCGAAGCGAGTACCGCCGCTGAGCCGACCGGCCAGTTGCCTCCGGCCGTTTTCCAAGAGGCCTACGAACAATTCGCCGGCTCATTTGATTCGCGCGAAGGAGGCTTCGGCCGGGCGCCGAAATTCCCCCGGCCGGTCACCCTGAACTTCCTCACGCGCTTTTATGCGCGCCACAAACACGAGGACGCGGGCGAGTACGCGCTCGAGATGGTGCTGTTAACGTTGCGGAAAATGGGCGCCGGCGGAATACATGATCACCTCGGCGGCGGATTTCATCGCTACTCGGTTGACGCCTTCTGGCACGTGCCGCATTTCGAGAAAATGCTTTATGACCAGGCGCAGCTCGCGAACGCGTATCTCGATGCTTTCCAGATCACGGGCGAGCACGAGTTTGCCGCCATCGTGCGTGACATACTCGATTATGTCCGCCGCGATATGACGTCGCCGGGCGGCGGATTCTTTTCCGCCGAAGACGCGGACAGTGTACCTGAGTACGGCACAACGGCGCACGCCGAAGGGGCGTTCTACGTTTGGACAAAGCGGCAAATCCAGGACGTACTCAGCAGCGATGCGGACCTGTTCTGTTTCCATTTCGGTATCGAGGAAAACGGGAACGCGCCCGCAGATGCTGACCCGCATGGTGAGTTCACCGGCAAGAACATTCTCATTCAGCGGCATTCTGTGGATGAAACGGCAAAGCACTTCGGCAAAACGCCGGACGAAGTGCGCGCGTCGCTTTTGTACTCAAGAGAGAAACTTCTCCAGGCGCGCTCGCTGCGGCCGCGCCCCCATCTCGACGATAAGGTCATCGCTGCTTGGAATGGGTTAATGATCTCAGCTTTCGCCCGGGCTGCGCGCGTTTTCGGCGACGGGTCATACTTGGAAACAGCCGCGCGCGCAGCCGAGTTTGTGCGCGCGAAGTTGTGGGATGCCAGCCGCAAGATACTCGCTCGAACATTCCGCGAGGGGCAAGGCGGCGACGCTTTCGCGGATGATTATGCCTTTGTCATTTGCGGTCTGCTGGATCTGTATGAAGCATCGTTTGATCTGCGCTGGTTGAAATTCGCGCGCGAGCTTCAGCAATCGCTCGACTCATCGTTCTGGGATGAACGCGCCGGCGGCTACTTCAGTGTTACTGGTAATGACGCGAGCGTTTTGCTGCGCATGAAAGATGATAACGACAGCGCCGAGCCGGCGGCGAGCTCGGTCGCCGCGCTGAACCTCGCGCGGCTTGGCGCGATGCTGAACGATCCAGAGATGATCGAGCGCGCGCGAAAAACAATCGCGGCGTTTGCACTCCAGCTCTCTCGTTTTCCCACTGCCCTGCCGCAGATGCTTGTCGCCCATGATTTCGTCGAGAATGGCGCAACGCAAATTGTCATCGCCGCTGATCGCCGCGATGAAAGCGTTGAAGAATTTTTGCGCGAAATCACCAGCCGCTTTCTGCCACATGCCGTCACCCTGCTTCTGGTCAAACACGAAGCGCGAGAGTTCTTCGGCAACAAGAACGAAGCAGTCCTTGCCATGCGAGCGATCGACAGCAAACCCGCGGCATACGTCTGCCGAGATTTCACCTGTCAGGCGCCGGTCACTCGCGCTGAAGAACTGCGCCATTTACTCAGCAGCTAACCGCCGCGGCAGTGTTGCAGTGCTGTGTCGCAGAAATTTTTTGCAAATAGTTATTCACAAACAAAGTAGCTCAAGCTTGTTGAGTTACGAAAGTTATTCACCGTCGGATTAGTTCCACTTAACAAATAAGGCTTGACCTACTTCATTCCTTTTCCGTAAACCGAACGCGAACTACACGAGATCCTCTGCCTGACTGAAAGGCTTAACCTCCCGAAGCCCGTCTCAGGACCTTCGCGCGGCTCGAAAAGCACAACCGGAGGATTATTGATGAAGCGGCATCTCTTGGAGGCAGTCTGTGGGGCGGCATTTCTTCTTGGGCTGAGCGTTCCTCAAGCGCGATGCCAGACAGGCCAGGCAGGCGAGTATCAGGGGCCGGTTGGCGTGACCGGCATGTTCACCGCGATCACCACGGCCGGATCATACGATCCGGCTTTCCACTCTGCTCGGAGGGAGATCGACGACATCGTGGTGCCCGGCGCGGTAGGCAAATACCCGCTCAAAATGACCCGCTATTTGAACACGCGCGGCGATTACAGCGAACCCAACGGCATGGGCCCAAGCTGGACGCACGAATACAGCTGGACCGCCTGGATCAATGGCAGTAGTGCCACGCCCTCCATCAGCGAGCCGAATGGCACGGTCTACAATTATCTTTGTGTACCGCCCGTCGGCATCTCCGAACAATGGATGCCGGGCAGCGTCACCACTAATCCCGATGGGAGCTTAAACAGCGGCAAGTGGCGCCTGGCCGATGGCGGCACGGTTGTATTCACGATGTCGGGGGCCACATCGCGCGCGACCTCGATCGTTGATCCCTACGGCGTTACCACCACGATCGCATACACCACAATTAACAACGTCACCGTGGTCAGCCAGGTCACCGAGCAGGCTGGCCGGCATCTGAACTTCATCTACGGTGACTCCGATGCCAACCATGGCAACGCT
>JAFASN010000093.1 GCA_019244415.1 Verrucomicrobiota bacterium
GAACGGACCCGGATTCATGCCGAGAAACAGGACGCGCCTGCGAGAACTCGCATAACGTCGCAGATAAAGTTCGTGCGCAGCCCAGGCGTACTCGAGTGGATGGTACGTGTGCGTCACGGGAGCGGCGAAGCGCAGCCTGCTCACTTCGGTGGAAAGAGCGCGAGCGGCACGGATCATTGCGGCGCTCGTGGCTGTACTTAAGTGATGCATAGCCTCGTTTTCAGCTGCCGCGGTACTCGGGCTGCGGACGAAGCCTGCGGTGGATTGTGCGCGTTTACGTCGCGACGCGCGTGGGTTCTGGCAATCCCCAATCGAGTTTGACCGGCGCCGGCTTGATCTTGCGCTGCCGCAATCGGTCGAGCGCGAGGTAGATCACCGGCGTGGTGTAGAGCGTAAGTACTTGGGAAACGATGAGGCCGCCGACAATCGCAATCCCGAGCGGTTTGCGCAGCTCGCTGCCAATGCCCATGCCGACCGCGAGCGGCAACGCACCGAAAAGCGCCGCCATTGTCGTCATCATAATCGGGCGAAAGCGCACCAGGCACGCCTGGTAAATCGATTGTTCGGGGCTCAGTCCTTCGTTGCGTTCGGCATCGAGCGCGAAGTCCACCATCATGATCGCATTCTTTTTCACGATGCCGATAAGCAGAATGATCCCGATGACAGACACGAGCGAAAGTTCATCGCCAGTGACAAGCATCGCGAGCAACGCGCCCAACCCGGCCGAGGGCAAAGTGGACAAAATCGTGAGCGGATGAATCAGACTTTCGTAGAGCATCCCGAGGACGAGATAAACGGCGAGCAGCGCGGTGAGAATGAGCAAAGGCTCGGTCGAGAGCGATGATTGGAACACTTGCGCGGTGCCGGCGAAACTTCCGCGGATCCCGCTCGGCATGCCGAGCTCGCGTTGGGCGCGCTGGAGGATTTGTGTCGCTTCGCCTAACGAAACACCGGGCGCAGTGTTAAACGAGATTGTGACGCACGGGAATTGGCCCTGGTGATTCACCGAAAGCGGCGTGTTCGTCGTCTCGAAATGCGCGATCGTACTCAGCGGCACGGGGTTACCGCTGCTGGATTTCACGTAGATTTTGTCGAGCGAATCGGGCGAGAGCTGGAATTGCGGATCGACTTCAAGGACCACGTGATACTGGTTTTGCTGCGTGTAAATGATCGAGACCTGGCGCTGCCCGAAGGCGTCATAGAGCGTGTTATCCACCGCGTCGGGCTGAATGCCGAGGCGCGCGGCGGCATCGCGATCGATCACGACATTCGTTTGTAACCCGCGAAACTGCTGGTCGCTGTTTGCGTCTTTGATTTGCGGGTACTGCTTTAACTTCTCCACCAGCTTCGGCGCCCAGGTATTCAGCTCGTCGATGTTTGGATCAGTGAGCGCGTACTGATACATCGCCTTGGTTGAGCGGCCGCCGACGCGGATGTCCTGGCCCGGTACGAGGAACAATTGCGCACCGGGAATGCGTGCGAGTTTTCCACGGAGGCGATTGATCACGCCCATCACGTCTTCCTTGCGCTCGCCTTTTCCGCTGCCTTTCGGTTTCAAAGCCACGAACATGCGCCCAGTGTTCAGCGACGAGCCATTGCCGCCGCCGAAGAACGATCCCACCGCCGCCACCGCCGGATCAGCCAGGACGATGCGCACGACTTCCTGCTGCTTCACTTTCATCGCATCGAAGGAAATATCCTGTGCCGCTTCAGTAATTCCCATCAACTGCCCGGTATCCTGTTGCGGGAAAAATCCTTTCGGTACTACAAAGTACAGCCAGACCGTCGCCACGATGACGAGTACCGTCACGATGAGCATGGTGTACTCATGCTCGAGCACCCACTTCAACGTACGCTCGTAGAAGTTGTGCATGGCGTCGAAACCACGCTCGCTGATCCGGTAAAATGCGCCTCGTTTCTCATTGGGATCTTCGCGTTTCAAAAACCGGCCGCACAACATCGGCGTAAGCGTGAGTGAGACGACGCCGCTGACGAGAATGGCCGCGCTCAGTGTGACCGCGAACTCGTGAAACAGACGACCGATCAACCCGCCCATGAACAGGAGCGGAATGAACACTGCGACTAACGAGAGACTGATGGACACGACAGTGAAACCGATCTGCCGCGCACCCTTCAATGCCGCTTGCAAAGGCGATTCACCTTTCTCGATGAAGCGCACAATGTTTTCGATCACGACGATTGCGTCATCGACCACAAAACCAGTCGAGACGGTCAGCGCCATGAGCGAGAGATTGTCGAGCGAGTAACCGCAGAGCCACATCACCCCAAAGGTGCCGGCAAGGGCCAGCGGCATGGTGATTCCGGAAATGAACGTTGGCCAGAACCGTCGCAGAAAGAGAAACATGACCATGATGACGAGCGCCATCGTGATCAGAAGTGTGAGCTGCACGTCGTTGACCGAGGCGCGGATTGTGCCGGTGCGATCGTGCATGACGTCGAGCGAAACACTCGGTGGCAGCCAGCTGCGCAATTGCGGCAGGATGGCGTGAATCTGGTCCGTTGTCCGAACGACATTGGCGTCCGGCTGTTTGAAAATAATGAGCAGGACTGCGCGTTTGTTGTTGAAAAGACCGGCCTGCTGCGTGTTTTCCTGCGCGTCGATGGCCTTGCCGACGTCGCGCAACGGCACCGCCGCGCCCGCATGCTGCGCCACGATGATCGGCTGGTACTGCGCGGCGTCGAGAAGTTGGTCGTTAGACGAAATGACGAAGCGCTGGCTTGGTCCGTCGAGCGCGCCTTTCGGCGCATTGACATTTACCTGCGACAGTTTGCTGCGGATGTCCTCGAGGCTGAGCCCCATGGACGCGAGCGCGACGGGATTCACCTGCACGCGCACGGCCGATTTCGCGCCACCGCCGATGATGACCTGGCTCACGCCTTCGACCTGCGAGATGCGCTGGCCGATGATCTGGTCGGCGAGATTGTAAACTTCCGACAATGGCAACGCGTCTGAGGTCATCGCCAGCACCATGATCGGCGCGTCGGACGGATTGACCTTACGATACGATGGGGGATTCGGCAGACCGGTGGGCAGCTCGCCAGCAGCGGCATTGATTGCGCTCTGCACGTCACGGGCGGCGCCGTTGATATCGCGACTGAGGTCGAATTGAATGGTGATGTTCGATCCGCCAAGCGAGCTGACGGAGGTGATTTCCGTCACGCCGGCGATTTGCGCGAAACGCCGCTCGAGGGGCGCCGCCAGCGAAGAGGCCGCCGTCGCGGGTCCGACGCCAGGCTCCTGCGCGTTCACGTTGATGGTGGGAAAATCGACCTTCGGCAGCGGCGCGACCGGCAGAAAATGGTAGGCGACCGCACCCAGCAGCAAAATTCCCGCGGCCAGCAACGAAGTACCGACGGGCCGGCGAATGAATGGCTCGGAGATGTTCATCTCAGTCGGTCGTGCGCCGAATCAGCGATACACGTCGTGCGAGCCGATGTCGAAGCGGCCGACCTGATTCTGCGCTCAATGGGCGCGAGACGAATGCGCTACCCACGTCAGAACCCGCGCTCATTGTACTCACCATTGGCGCTGGCCAACGCCGCCTCTGGCTCATGCGAGGTGCGCAATGGCAGTTGCCCCTGCTCCAAATGGCCGCGATGCCGACGTTCATCGAACCAGCGGCGCAAGCGTTCCATGTAAAGGTAAATCACCGGTGTGGTGTAGAGCGTGAGGAATTGGGACAGCAGCAGACCGCCAACGATGGAAATACCGAGTGGGCGGCGCAGCTCGCTGCCGGTGCCATGCTCGAGCGCGAGGGGCAAGGCGCCGAGCAGCGCGGCCGCAGTCGTCATCATGATCGGGCGAAAGCGAAGGAGGCAGGCCTGGTAAATGGATTCCTCCGGCGACATGCCTTCGTTGCGTTCCGCTTCGAGCGCGAAATCGATCATCATGATCGCGTTCTTTTTCACGATGCCGATGAGCAGGATGATGCCAATGAGCGCAACCAGCGAGAAATCGGTGCGGCACAAAATCAGCGCAATCAGCGCGCCCACGCCCGCGCTCGGAAGCGTGGACAAGATGGTGACAGGATGAATGTAGCTCTCGTAAAGGACGCCGAGTACGATGTAAATGACAACAATCGCCGCCAGAATCAGCAGCGGTTCGCTCGTCAGGCTGGAGCGGAACTCGGCGGCCGCTCCGGTAAAGGTCGTCGCGATCGTGTTTGGCAAACCGATCTCCTTCTCCGCCTTTTCGATGGCGGGAATGGCGTGGCTAAGCGAGCTGCCGGGTCGCAGATTAAACGAAATCGTCGCGGCCGGAAATTGTCCCTGATGCGGGATGGAAAGCGCGGTGTTGCTCACATGCATGGTCGCGAACGCGCTCAGCGGGACCGGCTGACCAGTGCTCGATTTGACGTAGATTTTGTCCAGCACATCCGGTGACGTGCGGAACTGCGGCTCGACTTCGAGAATGACGCGGAACTGATTCAGTTGCGTGAAAATGATCGAGACCTGGCGCTGCCCGAACGCATCATAAAGCGTATCGTCGATTGCCTGCGTGAGTACGTTCAGGCGCGACGCTCTCTCGCGGTCAACATCGATGTTCAGTTGTAGCCCGTTAGTTTGCTGATCGCTCGCCACGTCACTGAGCTGCGGGAGTTGCCCGAGTTTCTGCACCAGCTTCGGCGTCCATTCGGCCAGTTCTTCCGCGTTCGCGTCCTGCAAAACGTATTGGTACTGCGTGCGACTGACGCGCGCATCGATCTGCAAATCCTGCGCCGCCTGCATGTAGAGCGAAATACCTTCGACACCGCGTGTGGCATTGCGCAGGCGCGCGATCACATCCTCCGCGCTGGAATGCCGCTGATTGTGCGGCTTGAGTACAATGTAAAGTCGCGCGGTGTTCACCGTCGGATTAACTGTTCCCGCGCCGACTGAAGCGGAAACGCTCGTGACGTCGGGATCCTGGCGCACAATATCGGAAATCGCGTGAACCTTCTGCATCATCGCGGAGAAGGAAATGTTCTCGGCGGCGTCGGTGACGCCGACAATCACGCCGGTATCCTCCTGCGGCAGTAATCCTTTCGGAATAACGACGTAGAGAAAGATAGTCGCGATCAGCGTGGCAATAGCGACGTAAAGCGTGAAACGCTGATGCCTGAGTACCCAGCGCAGTCCGCGCTCGTAGAGATCGCGCAGGCGCTCAAACTGATTTTCGCTCCAGCGCAAAAACCGGCTCTCGCTCCCTTCTTCTTCGCGCTCGGGCCGCAGCAGTTTTGCGCACATCATCGGTGTGAGTGTTAACGAGACGAACGCTGAAACGATGACAGCGACGCTCATCGTGATCGCAAACTCGCGGAAGAGCCGCCCGACAATTCCGCTCATGAACAACAGCGGGATGAAAACAGCGATGAGCGAAAGGCTAAGTGACACGACGGTGAACCCGATTTGGCGCGCGCCTTTCAACGCGGCTTCAAACGGCGGATCACCCGCTTCGATGAAGCGCACGATGTTCTCGATCATGACGATGGCGTCATCGACGACGAACCCGGTCGAGATCGTCAGCGCCATGAGGGACAAATTGTCGAGGCTGAACCCGGCCAGGTACATGATGCCGAAAGTACCGACTAGCGACAACGGCAGCGCCACGCTTGGAATGACCGTTGCCCAAAGTTTGCGCAGAAAGACGAACATCACCATAACGACGAGCGCGATGGTGAGCAGTAACGTGAACTGCACATCAGTGACGGACGCGCGGATCGTCTCGGTGCGATCGGCCAGGATCGAAACGTGCACCGACGGCGGCAGCGTACCGGTCAGCTTCGGCAGCAACTGCTTCACGCGATTGACCGTCTGGATAATGTTGGCGCCGGGCTGGCGCTGAATATCAAGAAGGACGGCCGGCTGCTCCCGCCTCTTTGTGCCGACCCAGGCCGCGAGCTGATCGTTCTCGACGCTGTCGATCACATGGGCGATGTCGCCCAGCCGGACCGGCGCGCCATTCTTGTAAGCGACAATGATGGGCTTGTATGCGTCGGCCGACATGATCTGGTCATTCGAACCGATGGTGAACGATTGCTGCGGGCCGCTGAAACTGCCTTTGGGCGCATTCACGTTCGCCTGCCCGAGGATGGTGCGGACATCTTCCAAACTCAGCCCGAGGGCGGAGATCGCCGCCGGGTTCACCTGTACGCGCACGGCAGGTTTCTGATTTCCCTCGATGGTGACGAGCCCGACGCCGGTCACTTCGCTGAGCTTTTGCGCCAAAAGCGTGTCGGCAAAATCATTCACCTGATCGAGCGGCAACGTGTCGGACGTGATCGCGAGGGTCAGGATTGGCGTATCAGCTGGGTTAACCTTGTTGTACTTGGGCGGGTTCGGCAGATCCTTCGGGAGATAACCGCCCGCGACATTGATTGCGGCCTGGACATCCTGTGCGGCAACGTCGATGGGCCGATCGAGTACGAACTGGAGCGTGATCGTCGAAGTTGCAAACGAGCTGGTCGAATTCATCGAAGCCAGGCCGCTGATCTGGCCGAACTGCCGCTCGAGCGGTGTCGTGATCGATGAAACCATCACGTCCGCGCTCGCACCCGGGTAAATGGTCGTGACCTGAATGGTGGGAAAATCGACCGTCGGCAGCGCTGAGATCGGGAGCAATTTGTAACCGAGCAGACCTAACAAGATCACGCCCACCATCAGCAGCGACGTCGCGATTGGCCGGCGAATAAATGGCTCGGAGATGTTCATTGCGCTAACGAGGTCCCTTTTCGTCAGGCATAATCACGGGAATGATTTGCCGGCCGTGCCGTCGGTAAATTTGAAAATGGGCGTCGTTCGCAAACACGATCGCCCCTCAATCAGCTCCGGTGTTCGGACAAGGCAGGCGTCCGCGAGCGACATCGGTAAATCGGCATACCTTGTGAGCAACTGCGGTAGATAGCGATACCTCACGATTTGCTTGGCTGTTTGCGCGCATGCGGTGAATTGCCATCGGCCGCTTGCTGAGAATTCTTGACCGGATTGCCTTGCGGCCCTGTCAGCTCGATATGCGCGCCCGGCTGCAACTTGTACTGCCCATCAACAACAACGCTTTCACCTGGTTTCAAACCATCGCTAACGAGCGTTTCGTTGTTTTCTGTTTCGCCGACCTTGATCGGCCGCATCTCGACCGTTTTGTCGGCCTTGATGACGTAGGCGTAGGTACCCTGCGGGCCGCGTTGCACCACGCTGGCCAGCACCACGGTCGCGTCCTTTCGCACCGTGAGAACGAGCCGTGCATTGACGAATTTTCCCGGCCAGAGCTTTAAGTCGTTGTTTGGAAAAGTGGCTTTCAGCCGCACCGTCCCGGTGGATTGATCGATTTCGTTATCCACCACGGCAAGCGTCCCTTCGGCCAGTGGCGCCGTATTCGCCCGATCAAGCGCGATGACTTTTAAGCCGCCGTTGCCGCCGCCTTGGTTGAGTACTTCCTGCAATTGCTGCTCAGGCAAGGTGAACACCACAGAAATCGGATGCAGCTGCGTGACGACGACGATGCCGTTCTGATCCGATGCGTGCACGACATTCCCGACATCGACGAGACGAACGCCAGTGCGACCATCGATCGGCGACTTGATCGAGCAGTAGTCGAGATTCACCTGCGCCGCTTCGACCGCGGCTTTCGACTTCTGGGCATTGGCTACGGCCGTGTCGTAATCTTGCGGCGCGATCACGCTTCTGGCGCGCAGGTCGGCCTGCCTCTTCAGCGTAGCGTCATCGAGGGCGGCTTGGGCTTTTGCCTGGTCGAGTACGGCTTGGTATGGCTTGGGATCAACAACCGCCAGCAGGTCACCGGCTTTCACCTCCTGGCCTTCCTGGAACAACACCTGCACAAGGTTGCCATCCACGCGCGTGCGTACCGTGACGGTGTTAAACGCCTGCACCGTACCCAGGCCGTCGAGGTAAATCGGCACATCTTTTTGCTCCACTTTGCCGGCGACGACAGGGACCGGCCCGCCGAACCCGCCACGATGGCCAGCAGCCGCCGCGCTCGCCTTCCCCGAACGCGCAGAACCGCCGCTGTGCTGACAAGTCCACCAGGCAAGACCGAGCACGATCAAGGCCGCGAGAATGATGAGGCGTTTTGCTGTCATGGAAGGTAAGCGGGCGTGAGAACACTACCCTTTCGATTATGACAGCGCGGAAAGCGGTTCAGTTGCGAAAATCTGCAAGGCAATGCGCTGCGGCAAATCACCGTGGCGTCGCTTCCGCACATGCCTCGACAAGGCGGTCAAATGCCACGCCTCCGCGCATCGGATCGGCGACCGGCAGCCCGAGGCGTTCCCTCTCGCTCCCCATCAAGTACTCGGCCGCTGCCGGCTCCAAACGGGCGGTGTTTAAACTGACACCGGCGCAACGAATCGCGGGATTCGTGCGACGGCCAAGTCTCAGCGCCAAATCGATCGTTTCCTCGATGGCTGGCACAGCAAACTCAGGATGCCCGATAACGCGCTCGCGTCCCGCTTGATGGCAAACGACGATTACGTCGGGCTGGCTGCCGTGGAGCAGCGCCAGGGAAACGCCTGAGTACGCCGGATGCGAAAGTGATCCCTGGCCTTCGATAATGTCCCAATGGTCTGGCGGCGCGTCCGGCGTTAACATCTCAGCCGCGCCCGCAGCGAAGTCCGCGATGACCGCGTCGATCGGAATGCCGCTCCCGGCGATGAGAATGCCGGTCTGGCCTGTGGCGCGGAATTCGGCATTGTTTTCGCGAG
>JAFASN010000115.1 GCA_019244415.1 Verrucomicrobiota bacterium
CCGCGCGTGCATCCAGTTCGCGCTTACCGGGCGTTCTCCACGCGTGGAATGGGTGTCCTATCTGCAATGGCCCGCGATGGCGGCGACTTTGCTCTCGGCCTGGCTGGTAGCGGCGCAATCGAAACGGCGCCGGCAATGGGGCTTCTGGATTTTCCTCCTGAGTAACGTTCTCTGGATCGGATGGGGGTGGCACGATCACGCGCTGGCGCTCATCGCGTTGCAGGTGGGCCTGGCCATTCTCAACGTGCGTGGCGTGGCAAAAAACGAACGCCCGTGACTGACGTTGGTTTCGCCCGGACGAGCCCGGTACAAACAACGCGCCGGGATTGCTCCCGGCGCGCAGCGTTCATTTAATTCAGAGGCGCCTTATGTCTCGGACTTGTCCTGGTCAGCTTTTTTGCATTCGGACTGGAACTTGGCGTACTGCTTTTTCGTCAGGATTCCTTTCGCCTGCTCCATGTACTTGGCTTCGCTCGCTTCCGAGCAGCCTTCCTTCTCATGCTCTGCCTTCACCGCTTCCATCTTGGTTTTCTGCTCCGGCGTCAGGTTGAGATTGGCTAACGAAACCTGGCACGCCATTTTCTCGTTGTTCGAGGCCTGTTTGGTGCAGTCCCCGTGTGTTCCGGCGAACATCGTTCCCGCCGCGAACATTCCCGCTGCTACTAACGCGATCATTTTAGTCATAGTACGAAGCTAGACGGTGATGCCGTTGTTGTCGTTCAAAATTCCGTTGCCATGGACGCGGAGCGGTTCACGTTTACCCTTGGCGCGCCCCTTTGCGGCGCAAGGACTGCTGTTTCAAAAACAACCCCCCTAACCGATACGAAATTGTGAAAAAGAAAGTCCACATTCTCGCCGTCGATGACGAGCCGATCATTGGTGAATCAATCGCTTACGTACTGGAAGCGCCGCACCGCACCGTGGCTGTGGCAAAGGATGGCCAGGAAGCGCTTGCCCTTGCCGAAAAGGAGAACTTCGATGTCGTCATCACTGACCACCGGATGCCGCGTTCGGGCGGGCTGGAGCTTGTGCGTAAACTTCGGCAGCGGAAGTACGACGGCAAAATCGTGGTCCTTTCCGCCTATCTTTCGCCGGAGAACATCGGCACCTACGAAGAGCTCGCGGTGGATGAAGTGGTGAGTAAGCCATTTGATTCCACCGAGCTGCGCGACATCATCGCGGATTTGGAAGAGGACATTTAACGCGGCGCGGCAGTTCGCAGGCGTCGCCTGTCCCATCAAATCGGCGCGTGTTTACGCTTGGCAGGATACGCGGTAAATTGCGGTCTCATGCCTGAGTACGCTTACAAGGCGCGCAATGCGCAGGGCGGTTTGGTGGAAGGCGTACTCAACTGCGCCGATCGCGCCGTCGCCATCCGGCAGATTGAGCAGCAGAATTGCATCCCGATCCGCATCGAGCCGATAGCGGCGCGGCCCAAGGCAAATGGGACATCGGCCGCGCCAGGCAGCGCCCGTACTTTCGTGCCCAAGATTTTCAGCCGCCCGGCGGAAACGGCGGCGGAAGCTCCGGCGCGAACACTGAAGATTCCGTACAGCCAGCTGCTCGTTTTTACCGAGCAACTCGCGCATCTGATCCAGGCCGGAATGACACTCGATGAGGCCCTCGGTGTTCTGCAAAAACGGCTCAAGCACGAGCGAGTGCAGGAGCTTACGCGCTCGCTCCACCGCTCACTGGTGGACGGCCGCAGTTTCTCGCAGGCGTTGCGCGAGTTCCCGCGCATTTTTTCGCCTCTCTACGTCAACCTTGTCGCCGCGGGCGAAGCGAGCGGCGCGCTCGCGGAAATCCTGATGCGGCTGGTCAAGCACCTGATGCAGGCCAAGAGCTTGCGCGACCGGGTTCAACAGGCGCTGATTTATCCGGCGTTCCTCGCCTTTGCCGGCGCGGTACTCATCACGGTGTTCATCACCTTCATGGTGCCGCAATTGACGCAGTTCATGTCACAGAATGGCGGGAGCATGCCGTTGCCCACGCGCATCCTCATGAGCGTGCATCATCTGATCACGACGTGGTGGTGGCTGGGAATCCTGCTCGCTCTTGGCGCACTCGCCGGCTGGCGCGCTTACGTGCGCAGCGATGAAGGGCGCACTACTTGGGACCGCATTCGCCTGAAGATTCCCGGTTATGGGCGCGTCATCCGCCACCGCTATTACGCGCAATTTTCACGAACCCTCGGCACTCTCACCGAGAACGGCATTCCTCTCCTGCGCTCGCTCGATTTGGTCAGCGAAATCGCCGATAACCGTTTCATCGAGAAAAAGCTGGCCGAAGTGCGGCGCGCTGTGGTCGATGGCGCGCATCTCTCAGCGGCGCTGGCGGCGGAAAAAATGTTCCCGGATCTGCTCACGGACATGATGGCCGTGGGCGAGCAAACCGGCCATTTCGCCCAAACCATGATGACGATCGCCGATGTCTACGAGCGCGAGCTTGACCGCACCGTCACCATCACTTCGTCGCTGATTGCCCCGGCGATCATCGTAGTCATTGCCGTGGTCGTCGGATTCGTGGTGTACTCAATTCTTTCCGCCGTTTTTGAGATGACTCATAGCTTGCAGTTCCGCGCGCGGTGAAATAGCATGCCCGGCGCATGCGTCGAAGGATTCTCTTCCTGGGATTAATCGGCGCCGTGCCACTCCTGGCCGCCCCACTGAGCGTCGCGCCGTCTCCTGCCGCTGCGACCAGCGCATGGCTTGATCTTCGCCAAAACGCCAAAGCCGGCGCGGTGCAAAGCGCGCCGCCCTGGGTGGAAGAGATCGCCCTTATTCCGGGCGAGCAACGCCCGAAAACTGATGCCGTTACCTTGATCACCGCGGCAACCACTCCGCCGACGGTATTTCGTATCCGGGTGAAAAGGCCGAATGACGCTTACTCCGTACTTTTTTTCCGGGTGTTCTTCAACGACCAGCCGGACGCCCGGCCAGCCGTGGCCATGTGGGATCCATCGCGCCAGCAAATGCTTCGCTTCGGGCCATTCGGGATCGGCATCGGGCTAGAAAGCTCTGATTCCTGCATGGTTCCGGTGGAAGGCGAGCGCAACATCGATGTGGAAGTCCCGGGTGACGGCAGCAATGTGCGCACGGTGTACATGCAATGGATGACCACGGGCGAGCTGGTGCACGCCGTCGGCGCAACGACCGACACCGCAGTGCCGCAGCCGTTCGCGCAGACTGTACCGCTGCACGCGCCGCCAAGCGACAACGAGCAATTCGGTACCGTGACGGCCACGCTTTCTGCCGACCCGATCCGCATCGGCGCCACGCCGGACGAAGCGGCCGTGTTTCAATTCGGAATCGAAGCGCAACCATTGCTGGCGCTCGTCACATTCGAAGTCGCGAGTCCGCGCATCGGAGCGTCCCCGCAGGTGGTCGTAAATGGAGAGAACATTGGGCCGGCGAGCATCACGTTGCCCGACCTTGCCGATCCCGCGTATCGCGGCGAGATGCCCGCACTTTTGCACGAGATGCAATTCACCTACACCGGCTGGGTCCGCGCGCAGAAGATCGTGCCTGTCTCTGCCCTGAAGACCGGCACCAACCGTATCGGCATTCTCAATCCCGCCGAAGCCGGCAGCTCAGCGGTGCGTGCCACGCAAATCCAGCTGAAGTATCTTTGGGACAAGAGTGATTATATTTTGCAACCGGCGCGCTGAGGCGTTGTCTAATCAATAATGATGCGCAGGAAAGAACAGGCGTTCACTTTGCTCGAGATCATGCTGGTGGTGACGATCATCGCCTTGCTCATGGGAGCGGCGATTTACAAGCTGGCCGGCAACGTGGAAGTGAGCCGGCACGTGCGTGTGCAGGGCGACATCCAGGCGTTCAACACCCAGCTGAAACTTTACCAAAGCCTGAACGGGTTTTTCCCGACCACCGACCAGGGCTTGCAGGCGCTGGTCACGCCGCCTGTGACTGACCCGAAGCCGACGCGTTGGACGCAGCTCATGAACGATCCGCTGCCGAAGGACCCATGGGGCACGCCCTACATTTATCTTTGCCCGGGAAAAAAGAATCCTAACGGCTACGATCTGTACTCAGCCGGCCCGGACCATACGCCAGACACCGCGGACGACGATTGGGGAGAGTAGCAGTACTGCTACTGGCGGGCGAAATCGTCCAGCGTGACCTCGGGGAAAAACTCGCCGATCTCGCGTCGTTTCCACCATGCTCTGGTGCGGCGGCGTTCGTCCGCTGAAGTAAACTCGTACTTAAACAGCAGCGCGCGCACGTAACGCGGTGGCGCACCAGGGAACGGGTTGCGAGCGAGAAGATGCGTCACGGCAGGCTCGTTTTGCAGCAGGCGCAGCATGAAACCCTGGAACCAGAATTCCTGGCGCGCACCTCCCAGCGCAGCGAACCACATCTGCCAATCCAGCCGCGGCTGGTGCGGCGCATTCCAGCGCGGCGCGCGCATCACATCGCCCGGCTTGTACTTAAAGACGTAGGGCTGCCAGCCGATGCCGTCGCTGCTGCCTTCAACCTGGATTTCGGGACGCTCTTTTGTCATCACGCGAAAGAGTCCGTAGCCATTCGCGATGTAAAACGGCTGAGTGTAACGAGCGACTGCGGCGAGCGGGCGCGGCCATTCTGCCTTGGGTTTAATGGCGGTGTAATTGAGCCAGAGGTTCAGCGGGAGGATGAGGATGAGAATGACGACCGCTGCGTACTTAATGTTCGCTCGAACCGGTCTGGGCGAAACTGTGTGCCGCTGCCAAACGCGATCGTCAAGCAGCAGCAGGGCCAGCAAAATCGTGAGCAGATTGAAGAAGCAATAGTTGCCGGTAAACGCGATCCCGAGTTGCAGGACGATGAGCAATGCCGCCGCGATCAGCCGCACACGTCGCGGCGACCAAAGAAAAAAGGGCACCACGATTTCCACGAACAAACAGAACGCAACCGACGCTTTCTTCAGCCACTCGGGATTTTTATCGGCGAACCAGGCGAACACGGTCGGAAGCGGCTGAGTCCAATAATGGTAATCGAGTGCGGTGAGATTCCACCAGGAATCGTCGCCGCTGGTCAGCTTCACTACTCCCGACATGAACATGAGTTTGAAGAGCAGGAATTTGAGCAGGAAAAGAGCGATGCGTGAGGGCGGCCCGGCACGAGCGAGGGTAAGCTGGGCCGGCGCGAAAAAGATGGCGAGAAAACCGGTTTCGAGCAGAAGGATGTCCCATTGGAAACTCAGGAACGCTTGGCCGGCATTCGTCAGCGAAAGATAACTGATGAAACAGACCAGCAGCATGAGCATCGGCGCCCATTCGATGACAAGCAGCGCCGATGCTGTTACGCCCGCAGCGCAAAACGCGTGCAAAGCTGCGTTCGATGAATTGAACCAGCACAAGCTCGGCAGCGCCAGAATCGCGCGAGTGCCGTACGCCTGCCGCATGGCAGTGAAAAAATGGTTTGCCGGCAGAATTCCGCGGGCACCGATTAATCCGTCGATTTGCACCCAGAGCGAGATGAACGCGATGAGGTAAATCGCGCCCAGCCCGCGCAGGAAAATGCGCCGAGTACACACATAGCTCGGGCGCGAGACATCATTGCCCCAAAGCAGCCGCGTGATGGCAGAGAAGAACGCGCGATGGCTCGCGATGAAGCGGTAACTCGCATCGCTTACCGCGGCGAAACCGGGCACGCTTCGGTACCATGAAAGCAGCCAGCCCCGCCGCGGGGCGAAGCTGAGCGCCTTGAGTACAGCGTGGGCGCCGCGGTGAACCTCACCATCTGGCAGAACCAGGATAACCGCTTTCTGGAATTCCTCGGCTGGAATCTCAGGAAAGTGCGGCGCGACTTGCTGCGAAGGGGAGTACTCGACGGCGTCGCCGGTCTGTTCTCGCCAGCGCTCGATCCAGTGCCGGCAAAAGTGGCAATCACCGTCCCAGATGATGAGCGGCTTGGGCGGTGGATTGCTGACGCGGAGAGCTGCCGTCATTCGGATGCCGATCGGTGAATAGTGAATAGTTCCATTCACCACCACCAGTCACTATTCAGCATTAAACTCCGCCCAAATTGGCGCGTGATCGGACGGTTCGCTGCCTTTGCGCATCTCGCGGTCGATGCCGGCTGCGACACAACGCTGCGCCAGAGATTCGCTCGCCAGAACGGCGTCGATCCGCAGCCCGCGATTTTTCGGGAACGCCAGCATCCGGTAATCCCACCAGGTGAACAGGCCGGTTTCCCTGTGGTGAATGCGAAGCGTGTCGCGTAAGGGGAGCTCTTCGAGGCCGCGAAACGCCGCCCGCTCGCTTTCGGAGCACATGATGGCGCCGCGCCACAATTCCGGGTCGTGCACATCGCGGTCTTCCGGCGCGACATTGAAATCGCCGCAAACAACGATGTCCCGGAAGTCGCCTTTCATCCGCGCAACGCAATCGCGCAAACGGCGAAACCATTCGATCTTGTACTTAAACGCCGGCGAGCCGACAGCCTGCCCATTCGGCGCGTAAATGCAGACAATCCGTGTTCCGCGGAACGTGCCGGCGATGAGGCGCGCCTGTTCGTCGATCACTTCATCGCAAAGGGACGCGCGTGGGTCGTGCAATTCATCACGCGCGAGGATGGCGACGCCGTTATACGATTTTTCGCCGTGAAAAATGGCGCGGTAACCAGCCGCAGACAGCGACATCTCCGGAAACTGATCGTCGCTGCATTTGGTTTCCTGGAGGCAAACAACGTCGTACTTTTTCATCGCCAGCCATTCGAGCAAGCGGCCCTGGCGTTTACGAAGGGAGTTAATATTCCAGCTTGCGATTTTCATTCCAGGCAAGTGTCAGGTTCGAGCCGCAATAGTTCCATCATTGTAAACCTGCCTGTAGGACGACGAGATCTTGAGATCGCTTCTACAATTCATACTCCACATCCGGAGCGGGGACGATTACTTCGCTCTGCGGCAATCGCGCGCTCAGCTGATTTCGCATCCACTCGACCGCGGGCGGATCACCGTGCACCAGCACGATTTTCCTGGGCGCAAGTTGCACGGCGTACTCAAGCAGTGATTCGCGTGAGGCGTGCGCGCTGAACTGGAACCGTTCCACGTTGCAGCGCAGCGTTTGCGCGGGCTCATCGGCATCGAGGCTGATGCTGTCGCCGAGTTTCGCGCTTTGCAGGATTCCGCCCGGTGACTCGGGGTCAGCGTAGCCCACGAACAAAATGGAATGTTCCGGTTTTTCCACGATGCGGCGAGCGAAAACGTTAGAGAGCGTTTTGGCCGTCATCATCCCACTCGAGAGTGCATAAATGCGGCCGGGCCGCGCCGGCGCTTGCCCAATCGTCTGCCCGTTCAAGACAAACGGCGCAACGTCCTGCATGAGCTGCAAACGAGCGAGCTGGCGTCGCGTTTGATTTGCGCGCCGATCGTAAATGCCAGTCATCTTGGAGCTGAGGCCGCCAATGTAAATCGGGCAATCCGGCAGCCATTTTTCGCGGCGGAATTTCCACAGCATCCCGAGTACCTCCTGTGTCTTGCCCAGCGCGAACACCGGCACAAGTACGCAACCGCCCCGGCAGAAAGCGGCGTCGATCGCCTCAGCGAAGCGCCGCTCCTCCGCCTCACGCGACCAGCCCGCGGCCACGGGCGTATCGCCGCGTGTGCATTCCATGATAAGAACATCGATCCCGCTCTGCGGAAAAACCGCCGCCTGCATCAGAGTCTGTCCGTCGAAGTTCACATCGCCGGTGTAAAAAACCGTGCGCCCGTCGGCGCGCAGCAGAACGCCGGAGGAGCCGAGTACGTGACCAGCGTCCCAAAACTCGAAACAAAGCGTGCCGTCATTACTGGCGCGATCGCCGCGCACGGTAAACGGCTGACGCAAGTTGCAGAGCTGCCAGAGGTCAGCCGCGCGCTCGGTCTCGCGATGAGTGAAGAGCGGGTATAAAACCGTGCCGAGCTCTTCGCGCTGGCGGCTCATGACGTTGACGGAATTGTGCAGCAGCGCGCTTCCGATCTCGCCTGTCGCTTCGGGCATGAAGACGCGCGCCTGCGGGCGGCGCCGCATGAGTACCGGCAATGTCCCGATGTGATCCTGGTGTGCATGCGTGATGATGATCGCGTCCAGCTCACGGTTTTCGAGTGGGCGCCAGTCTGGCAGCGCCTCTTCGCCTTCACGTTTTGGGTGCATCCCGCAGTCCAGCACCAGGCGCGCGTCGCTGGTCTCGAGATAATAGCAATTCGCGCCGATCTCAGTCTGGCGCGTCAGGTTGATGAACTTCACCGTTGCTGCTGGCTGACTTTAACTCGGTCGGGAAGGCGCGCCGAAGCGCGCGCCACACGGTACGGAGCACCCGGGCGATGTCGAATGCGCTGCTGGCCTTTTGCGCGGCGCGAAATCTCGTTAGCCTTGTGTCTCAATGTCGGCGCTTGTTCATTCCAGCGGATCAAACCAGGCAGCCGAGTCTGGCGACAAATTCCCCGCTCAAGTCAACCAGCAACGTTCGCCTCGAGTGTTCGGGCTCGATTTGCTGCGCGCCACCGCCATCACTCTTGTTTACATCGCGCACGGCTTCGGCGTACTCATGCCGCATCTGCCCTGGTGGGCAGGTTTCCTGGGCCACTTCGGATTTTATGGCGTGGAAATGTTCTTCGTACTCAGCGGCTTTCTCATCGGTGCCATCCTGATACGGCTCGGAGAACGACTGCGCGATGCTCGCGAAGTGCTCGCGTTTTACGTTCGCCGCTGGTTTCGCACGCTGCCGCTTTTTCTGCTCTTCGTTCTGCTGAACGTCATTCTCTTCGCAGTCGTGTTGCACCATCACTTCACTGCCGGGGAAATCGTTAGCCACGCACTTTTCCTGCGCAATCTCACAGGATCCCACCTGAGTTTTTTCGGCGAATC
Source organism: Verrucomicrobiota bacterium (assembly GCA_019244415.1). Classification (GTDB taxonomy): domain Bacteria; phylum Verrucomicrobiota; class Verrucomicrobiia; order Chthoniobacterales; family UBA10450; genus AV69. The sequence continues at coordinate 8,849 of JAFASN010000115.1, forward strand.
GTGGAGCCTGGCTGTCGAGGAATGGTTCTATCTTCTGTTTCCCGTCGCGCTCTGGATCGGGCTCCGCACGCGGTACCGCTTCGATCAGGTCTTGCTCGCGGTCGCGGCTCTGTTTTTTCTGTTCTCAAACGCCGCTCGTGTTTGGACTGCGGCCGATCCGCAGGCGACCTGGACCGAATTTCAAAGGGAGGGCGTTTTCCTGCGATTCGACGCGCTCATGCTCGGCGTTTTTGCTGCTTGGCTGGCATTGCGCTATCCCGGCGCTTGGAAGAAATTTTCCACGATCTGCGCTGTCGCCGGCCTGCTTCTTCTCGCGCTACTTTACGCCTCGCTCTGGAGGGTTCGCGGGCACAGCATCGGTGTGAGCGCGGACGATTTTTTTGCGCGCACCTTTCGCTTCACTCTCGTCTCGCTTGGTTTCGCTCTCCTGTTGCCTTTTGCCTCGGGCTGGAAGATTACCGGCGAGAATGTTGCCACGCGCAACGTGCACCGCATCGCGCTCTGGTCTTACGCGCTTTATCTTGTCCACACCCCGGTGGTATTGCTCGTGAGTACTTACGGACCGCCGCAGCCGGTCCGGTCAGCACTCGAAGCGGGCGCGATTTTCGCCGCGCAAACCGCGCTCTGCCTCGCCATCAGCGCCCTGCTTTACCGCTACTACGAATCGCGTTGTACTCACCTGCGCGATACCGTGGCGCCGGCGGTAGCGAGGCGTTTTGCCGGTTCCGGCAGACCCAAACCGGAACATACAAAAGCTGCCGCGACGTAAGTACTCTGCGCTCCGCTGGCGGTCGCGCCGGGCGCATGAGACAGGTGGCGCCATGTCTCGCCCGGCTGCTGTTGGCTGTCTGCTGCTCACAACGGTGATCTGGGGCTTTGCTTTCGTCGCGCAAAAATCGGCCGCGGAAGAAATGGGCGCGCTCACCTTTGTCTCCGCGCGCTATCTGCTCGCAGGCGTATGCATCTTGCCCTTTGCCCTGGCGGAATACCGCGGCAGAGCGAGCGAGATCGCGCCGCGCGACTGGAAACTAGTGCTGCTGATTACGATCATTTTTTTCACCGGTACCTGGCTGCAACAAGTGGGACTGAAAACGACAAGCGCCACTAACGCGGGCTTTCTCACCGGGCTCTACGTTTTCTTCGTTCCGCTTATTCTCCTCATCGGCTTCAGGGAAAAACCGCATCCGGCGGTGTGGGTATGTGCGCCGCTCGCGCTCGTTGGCTTGTACTTTTTGAATGGCGGGATCGATCGGCTGCGGATTGGCGACGCGTTGATCATCGCGTGTGCCGTCTGCTGGGCCGGGCACATTTTGCTCCTCGGCTATCTTGCGCGCGTCACGGCCTTGCCGGTTTTCGTTGCCGCGTTCTGCTTCACCGGCGCAGGCGTACTCGCCACTCCCGGTGCGCTGGTCTTCGAGACGCCGCACTTCAGCGCAATAGTACACGGATGGTTCCCGATCGTGTACTCAAGTGTGCTCTCCACCGCGGTGGCGTTCTCCCTGCAAGCGCTCGGCCAGCAACATCTTCCCAGCGCGAACGCCGCCATCATTCTTTCCGCGGAAAGTTTGTTCGCCGCGCTCGGTGGCGCGCTCTTTCTCGGCGAACGCCTGACAGCGATTGGTTATGCCGGCGCAGGGCTCATTTTCGCCGCCATTTTCCTGGTCGAAGCGGTGCCGGCGTTTGCCGCGCGCGCCGTCCGCGGCGCATAGCACACGTTTACAGCCCGCCAGCGAGTGTTAGATTTTCGCTTGTAAATGGAGCAGACACCGCCGTTTCCCACACCGGAAGAATTGAAATCGAAGCTCTCGGAGTTCATGAAAACGAACTTCGGCGACCGGGTCGCGTTCACGACCATGACGCAGCCGGACACGGCTGAGGCCGGCACGGAAGAAAAACCGGCCCCGGACTCCGAGGATGGATTCGAGTTCAATTTTTTGCCGCGCGAGATCAAGGCGCACCTCGACCGGTTCGTCATCCGGCAGGACGAAGCAAAAAAAGTACTCTCGATCGCGGTTTGCGATCACTACAACCACGTCAAGCACGTGCGCTCGCTGGAAAAGAGCGACCCGGCGCGAGCGGAAGAAACTGAGTACGCCAAGCAGAACGTCATCCTCGTTGGCCCAACCGGCGTGGGGAAGACGTATCTGATCAAACACATCGCCGAGCTGATCAAAGTACCGTTTGTCAAAGCCGACGCGACGAAGTTCAGCGAAACCGGTTACGTGGGCGGCGATGTAGAAGACCTTGTGCGCGAACTGGTGCACAAAGCTGACGGGGACGTGAAGCGGGCCCAGTTCGGCATCATTTACATCGACGAGATCGACAAGATCGCCTCCGCTTCGAATGTCGCCGGACGCGATGTGAGCGGGCGCGGTGTGCAGACCACGCTTTTGAAGTTGATGGAAGAGACTGAAGTGCCATTGCGCAGCGCGATGGATTTGCAGGGGCAACTGCAAGCCGCCCTCGAGTTTCAGCGGAAAGGAAAGGCGAACCGGCAGACGATTTCCACGCGCCACATTTTGTTCGTGGTGAGCGGCGCGTTCGAGCGGCTGAAATCGCAGGTGTCGCAGCGGATCACCCGTGGACAAATCGGTTTCAGCGCCGAGCCGGTGCGGGTGATGGACAATGAATTGTTCCAGCACGTGACCACGCAGGATTTCATCGAGTTCGGGTTCGAGCCGGAATTCATTGGCCGTCTGCCGGTACGCGTGGTGTGCGAAGAACTGAGCGCGGGTGATCTCTTCGACATTATGAAGTTCTCGGAGGGCAGCCTGCTCAAGCAATATGAGCGCGCGTTCCGCGCTTATGGCATCGCCATCAGTTTCGAGGACGAAGCGGTGCGGCTCATGGCCGAAGCCGCGGCCAGGGAAAAGACCGGTGCCCGCGGGCTGTTGACGGTGTGGGAAAAAGTCTTCCGCGACTTTAAGTTCTATCTTGCTGGTTCAGGCATAAGCCAGCTCCGCGTCACAGCCGAGCTCGTGCGCCAGCCGAAAATGGTACTCGATCGGCTGCTGGTGGAAGGTCACAAGCACGAAGCTGCGGCGCTTGATCAACAGATAGACGTTTTCACCGATACGTTTCGCCGCGAACATGAGCTCGAGCTCACTTTCGAGCCGGCTGCGCGGCAGCGCCTGGTCGAACGCGCCCAAGTGGAAAAAATGTCAATGCCAGACCTGACCGCGCATTTATTCCGGGACTTCCATTTCGGATTGAATCTTGTGCGCAAGAATTCAGGCCAGCAGAGCTTTGTCCTACCCGTTAGCGCAATCGATGCACCGGATGAGTTCCTAAGCGATCTCGTTGTGGAATCGTACTATCCTGCGCGCGCAGAAAACCCGGCGGGATGAAGCGGCAGGCCATCGTCACGTGTCTCATTGCCGCGGTCGTGACCGCGCTGGTCAGCATGGCGCATGGGCTCGGCTGGCTGCGTGTGGTGGAGGCGCCGTTTGCGGCCTGGGCGCAACACGATGGCGCGCCAGCGCCTGAGCTGGGGAACTGGTGGCAGGTTGTAATCGTCGCGCTGTTTTCATTTGCCACTGCGTGGGTCACTCTCGGGGCCCGCAGGCGTCATCGCATCGGCTGGCTGCTTCTCGCTCTTACCGCCGAGCTGATTGCGCTCTTCTGGATCTGCTCGCTCTACGGTACTTTGTTTCAACCGTTACCCTCGATACTCGGTACCGTCCTCGGGTATGCCGGTGCGATCGGTTGGCTGGCGTGGGAGGCGCGGCCGCCCAGGCCCGAGCCTGAGCTGCGTCCGATTACTGAACCGGCGCTGACCAAGACCGCGCCCGAGCCTTCGGTACAAGCCCCTCCTGCGCCCATTCCAGCAGCCGCAACGCCGCTGGGGAAAACGCCGGCTCCGGTCACGCCCGCCGCACCTCCGCCGCCGTTGATCCCGGCTGCACCGGTGCGCCTCGCGCAAGCTGCATCCCTTGTCACTCCCCCGCTTTCAGTTAACCCTGCATCAGTACCTGATCCTAAACCAGTGAAACGCCCGTCCATTCCGAGAAAGCCTGCTCCCATCGAAGCGAAACCGGCGCCTGCCCCCGCGCCAATGCCAGCCCATGCGCCTGCCGCCGCTGCCCCTGGTTTAGACGGCGCTCCTCGCGCCTTCGAAACGACCGTGCTCGTCTGCGATTTACCCGAGAAATACGATGTCGCCGATAGCCTCGACCCAGCGGCAGCGGCCGAAGCGATTTTGAAATTTGGCGAGCGCGCTGCCGATCTGCTCTCAAAGGCAGGCGCGTACTTGCACCGTGTCGATGGAGAAGGAGTCGTCGCGTTTTTTGGCTTCCCGGAATCGACTTCCGATCACGCGGAGAAAGCGGTGCGTGCCGCGTTCGAGCTCGACCGCGCCTTGGCGCAAAAACCAGCCGGCAACAATGGCGACAACACATTCACGAGCGGTGTGCACGTGGGGGTAAGCTCCGGTTCGATCATCGCCGGGCGTGTGCGAGCGAAGCCCGAGGTTTTTGTGCTGGGTGAGGCGGTTGAACTGGCCCGCCGTTTCTGCGTGGCCAATCGTTTCTACGGCTCACGCATTCTCGTCGGCCCACGTACCTTTGAGATGTCTGACCGCGCGGTGGTGGCGCGACCGATCGATTTCCTCTCCGGCGTCACGTCGCAGGAGCGGCATGAAATTTACGAGCCGCTAGCCCTGGCGACTGACGCGCCGCCGGAATTACTCGCGCGGCGCGATTCCTTCTGGAACGGCGTGGTACTTTACCGCGAGAAACGCTGGGCGGAAGCATACGCCGCGTTCCAGCAGGCTCGCGGCAGCGGCGAGATCGAAGACGCGCCGCTGGATCTTTATCTGCGCCGGCTGGAGCCTTTGGCGTTACACTACGCGTCGACCGAGCGCGAGTAGCGGCGCGGCTTGAGGAAAATCGAGTACCCGGAAGCGTTGCGCGCCCTCATCGCGCAATTGCGCCAGATGCCTGGCGTCGGCCCGCGTTCGGCGGAGCGCATCGCGCTCTGGATGGTGCAGGCGCGACATGATCAGCCCGAGCAAATCGCCCAGAACATCAGCGCCACGAGACGCCAGGTGCGCCCGTGCAACCTGTGCGGCTTTTTTGCAACGGAGGCGCTGTGTGAGATTTGCCGCGACGAAACACGCGCGCGCGATCTTCTCTGTGTGGTGGAACAGCCTACGGACATTTTGCCGCTGGAAAAAACGAGCGCTTTCCGCGGGCGCTACCACGCGCTCGGCGGCCGCATCTCGCCGCTCGATCACATTGCACCGGAAGACCTGCGCATCCGCGAGCTGCTCCAGCGCGTCGAAGCCGAGCAGCTAAGCGAAATCATTTTCGCTCTCGCGGCGGATGTGGAAGGAGAAGCGACGACGAATTATCTCGTCGATTTACTGAAAGCAAAACCCCTCAAGCTAACGAGAATCGCACGCGGTTTGCCTGCCGGCGGCGGTTTGGAATCAGCGGACGAGCTAACGTTGTACCAGGCGCTCACCGGGCGGACGCAACTGTGAGCTGACATTAGCCTGCTCTCTTGCCGCAGCGCCTGTGCATGAACCGAGAGAGCCGCCGAGTGTTGCCACGCCATATCGGCACGCGTAATTTCCGCGAGATGTCGTGTACTAAGATCGATCCCGCCTTGCATCAGGCGCACAAGCCGCCGTGGATCAAAGTACGCCTGCCATCGAATCCCGTTTTCTTTTCCACGAAAGCGTTAATCTCCGACCTGCGCCTGCACACCGTGTGCGAAAGCGCGCAATGTCCGAACCGCTGGGAATGCTGGAGCCAGGGCACGGCGACGATGATGATTGCCGGCGATCGTTGCACCCGCGCCTGCGGATTTTGCGCGGTGAGTACGGCAAAACCGTTTGCGCTCGAGGCCGACGAACCGGAGCGCGTGGCCGAAGCAGTGCGCCGCATGAACCTCAAACACGTCGTGATCACCGCCGTGGCGCGCGATGACTTGAAGGACGGCGGCGCCGCGCATTTCGCCCGCACCATTCACGCCATCCGCGACATGGACCCGGGCATCATCATTGAAGTGCTCGTTCCGGATTTTCACGCGCAGGATTGGTGCATCCAGATCGTGCTCGACGCCGCGCCCGATATTTACAACCACAACATGGAAACGGTCGAACGCCTCACGCCAGTCGTTCGCTCCCGCGCAAAGTACCGTACTTCATTGCGTGTGCTCGAGCGGGCAAAGGCGCTCTCGCCAGAAGTGGTGACCAAGAGCGGCATCATGCTCGGGCTCGGAGAAACGGAGCCGGAGCTTTTTCAAACGATGGACGATTTGCGCGAGGCAGGCTGCGAGGTGCTCACCCTCGGGCAATACCTGCGCCCCACGCCCAAGCATCTGCCCGTACTTGAGTACATCGACCCGGCGCGCTTCCAGAATTATGGCGATATCGCGCGCGCCAAAGGATTCCTCCATGTCGCTTCCGGCCCGCTTGTGCGCAGCTCATATCACGCCGCGGACTTCCATCCCGTCGTGCGCCCCCGGCAGATGTCATCCCGAGCGGAGCGCAGCGTAGCCGAGGGATCTCGAGGCGAAGTCTAACCTCGCCCCTCCTTCAGCTCCGCTGCGCTTCGCTCAGAATGACAGAACCTAGCCAGGCAAGCCTTCATCTCGCCCGCTTCGCTGCCGTCATTCCCGCGTACCAGGAAGAAAAGCACGTCGGCGAAGTCGCTCGGCGTACTCTCGCGCAATTGCCCAACGTGCTCGTGGTTGACGACGGCTCGAGCGATGCCACAGCGGAACGGGCGCGCGAAGCAGGAGTTCAGGTCATCACGCATCCGCAAAACCGCGGGAAAGGCGAATCGATCAAAACAGGTCTGCGACACTGGGTCGCGCGCGGTATCGACTACGTGGTGTTGCTGGATGCCGATGGGCAGCATTTGCCGGAAGAAATCTCGCGATTCATCGAAGCGGTGAAAGGCGAGCCCGAGAGGCAGATTTTCCTTGGTTCGCGCATGAGCGACGTCGCCACCATGCCGTTGGTGCGTCGAGCGGTGAATCGTTACATGAGCCGCACCATCTCGCGCGCCTGCGGCCAGGTGATCCCCGACACGCAATGCGGTTTTCGCATGCTGCATCGCGATTTGATCCCGGCGGTGCTCAGCGGCGCCGATCGCTTTGATTACGAGACAGAGATGCTCCTGATCGCCAGCCGCAAAGGCGAACGCATCATCAGTGTGCCAATCACGACGGTGTACTCCGATGAAGTAAGCAGCATTAAACCGGTGCGCGATACGATCAGGTTTTTCAGTTTGCTGCGCCGGTATCGCCGAGCATCGGCGTAGCCAGCCGTCTCCGCGACGCGAGTTTTTGTCGCGTCAGATCAATCCGCGCCTTCTGAAGTCGCCCAGGTTTTCGCCGGCTGATTTCTCGATCAAATCAACCGTGAACTTCAACAGGCAAACTTCCCATCCTTCATCGACGCCGTGGATAACAGCACCGCGTGGATCCTCCGAGCGCTCAACATGCCGGCGCGTCCGTTCGATGACATGTTCAATCGAGCCGCTGATCGTCGTCTCCGAGACGTTCGATTTCCGGAACTGAAACCCGTAGCGCAACACCGCGATCTGCCGTGCGCGTTCGCGCAATCGTTCCGCGTACTGGCGCGCCTGCTCGCCGAAGCCGTCCATCAGCAAGCGCGAGAAATATTCCGGGCTAAGAATTTGCGGACGCTCCGCATCGAGCCGCCCGGTCCGCACGCGCACCCGTCCGACGGTGTCCATCAATTCGGCAATGAGGTGAAATTCGAAGCTGGTGTTGCCGAAGGTGGCGATCTGTTGCTCTGGCGCAACGATCACGCGCGTGTTTTCCAGCGCGTACTCAATGTCATCCTGTTTCAAAACTGCGCGACCATACACACGCGCCGCACTTCTTCACCTCATCATGCGCGAGAAATCACTCACACCATGTTCGCCACGAAATCGCGCCCGTCAAATTCAGCAAAGTCCTCCAGTTTCTCGCCGGTGCCGACGAAGCGCGTCGGAATTCCAAGCTCATCCCGAATCGCGACAACCACGCCGCCTTTGCCGCTGCCATCGAGTTTCGTGACAATCAATCCCGTCAACCCAATCGCCTCATGGAATTGCCGCGCTTGCGCGAGCGCGTTGCCGCCAGTCGTTGCATCGACCACCAGCAGCGTTTCCTGCGGCGCTTTCTCGTCGCATTTCGCCAGGCTGCGTTTCACTTTCCCCAGCTCAGCCATGAGGTTTGTTTTGGTATGCAATCGCCCCGCGGTGTCGCAAAGCAGAAACTCGATGTTCCGCTTATCTGCGGCCTGGTACGCCTCATAACAAAGCGCCGCTGGGTCAGCGTTGTATTGGCCGCGGATCATTTCCACGCCCACGCGCTCGGCCCAAACGCCCAGCTGCTCGATCGCGGCCGCGCGAAACGTGTCAGCCGCTGCCAGCAAAACTGTATGCCGCCGTTGTTTGAAGAAATGCGCCAGCTTTGCCGTCGATGTCGTCTTGCCGGTGCCGTTCACGCCCACGATCAAAATGACTTTTGGCTTCGCCGGCAGCGGCCTGATCGGCGGCGGATTGATCGGCAAAATGCGCCCGATCTCCTCGCGCGCGACTTCGGAAATATCCGAGGCGGAAATGCGCGAGCGCGCGTCACGTTCATGCAGTGCCTCGAGAATGCGCATCGTCATGGGTACGCCGATATCTGAGCGGATGAGCAATTCCTCCAGTTCGTCCCAATCGACCGGTTTGCCGGTGAATTTCTCGATGATATTGCGAAAGAATCTCATGTGCTAAGTACGAAGCGGATCGGAGTGGAGAGCGCTGCGATACTTTGTCATTCCGAGCGAAGTCGAGGAATCCCGCCGCGCAAGCTTCAGGATAACTTCGCGGGATCCCTCGGCTCCGCTTCGCTCCGCTCGGGATGACGTTCGCGTGCTTCGCTTGGTGAAGACGCTCCCGCCGTTCCCGGCCTTACTGCTTCACGCGCCGGGCGTTTCAGCTCGTCTTTCACGCGGTCGAGAATGCCATTCACAAAGCGTCCTGATTCCGGGCCGCCGAATTTCTTTGCAAGCTCGATGGCTTCGTTAATGGAAACAACGGGCGGAATGTCCTCGCGAAAGAGCATCTCGTAAATCGCCAGTCGCAACACATTTCGATCAACAGCGGAGATGCGGCGTACTTCGTAGTTCTGCGTGTAGCGGCGGATGCGCTCGTCGATCTCCGGCAGATGCGCGTTCATGCCATCGATCAGCGGTTGGGCAAACTCGCGTACTCGAGGTTTGACCGGGAGAAATTCCCAGAAATCATCCATCCGCTCCGGCGCGCCGCGTTGCAGGTCGCGCCAGAAATGATATTGCAGCGCCGCCTGGCGCGCTTCGCGTCTGCGGCCCATCAGGCGGTGGTGACACGGCCGCGCAATTCCAGCATCACGTTGGTGATTCCGATCGCCGCGCGCGCCGCTTCCGTTCCGCGGTTGATCTTGTCACCGAGACAACGTTCGCGGGCCTGCGCTTCATTTTCCAGGCTGAGTACGCAGTGAATGACGGGAATCCCATGGTTCAACACGATTTCCTGTAACGCGTAAATGACCGAGCCCGCGAGGTGCTCCGCGTGGTCCGTCTGCCCCTTCAAAATCACGCCGACAGCCAGGATTGCGTCCGCGCGCTTCTGCACCGCCAGCTCGCGCACGACCGCGGGAATCTCGAAAGCGCCCGGCACCTGGTAAAGTGCCAGGTTCGCGCCGACGGCCTGTTCGCGCAGCTCGGTGCTGGCGTGGTTCACCAGGCCCTGCACGTACTCAGGATTAAACCTGCTCGCCACGATGGCGAAATTGCGCTTCGCCGTCATCGTGCGCGGTTTCGGAGGAACGAGGCTCGACATTGTGCGCTAGAGCAGATGCCCCATCTTCGCCTTTTTCGTGGCGAGATATTTTTCGTTGTGCGGATTCGGCGTGCCGCGAATTGGCACCTGCTCGACCATTTGAATGCCGTAACCTTCCAGCCCGATCACTTTCTTGGGATTGTTCGTCAGGAACCGGAATTGCCGAACACCGAGATCAAACAGGATTTGCGCGCCGAGCCCATAATCACGCAGGTCGGTGGGAAACCCGAGGCGGGCATTTGCTTCCACCGTGTCGAGCCCTTCCTCCTGCAATTTGTAGGCGTGAATTTTTGCCGCGAGCCCGATGCCGCGGCCTTCCTGTCGCATGTAAACAAGCACACCGTTTCCCTCATCCGCGATCTGCCGCAGCGCGGCGTGCAACTGGTTGCCGCAATCACAACGGCGCGAACCAAACACATCGCCGGTGAGGCATTCGCTGTGCACGCGCACCAGGGTCGGACGGTTCGGCAGGATCGTGCCCTTCACCAGGGCGAGATGATGTGATCCGTCCACGCGCGAATGGTAAAGATGCAGCTCGAAATCTCCGTAATCGGTCGGCATTGCCACGATCTGCTCGCGTTCGACCAGCTTCTCGCGCACACGCCGATGCGCGATCAGGCTCTGGATGGTGCAGATGCGCAGCCCGTGCTTTTTTCGGAATTCCATCAGCTCCGGCAACCGTGCCATGGTGCCGTCGTCGTGCAGGATTTCGCAAAGTACGCCCGCCGGTTGCAATCCCGCCATGATGGCGAGATCGACCGCCGCCTCGGTATGACCGGCACGCCGGAGTACGCCGCCATCTTTCGCCCGCAGCGGGAAGACGTGGCCGGGCTGCACCAGATCGTTTGGCTCGGAGCTCGGGTTCGCGATCACTTGAATCGTGGCGGCGCGATCATGCGCGCTGATGCCAGTGGTCACGCCCCCGGCGGAATCCACTGAGACGGTGAAATCCGTCCGGTACATTTCGCGGTTCTCTACCACCATGCGCCGCAACCCAAGCTGTTCCGCGCGATCATTCGAGATCGGCACACAAATGAGTCCGCGTCCGTACTTCGTCATGAAATTAATCGCAGCCGGCGTCGCTTTCTCCGCGGCCATGACAAGATCGCCTTCGTTCTCGCGGTCAGCGTCGTCGGTAACAATGACGATTTTTCCCGCCGCTACATCGGCCAGCACATCATCGATCGCGTCGAATTGAAACGTTTCGCTTCCCGTTTCGGTCTGCATGGAACAGTAACAATGACCTTTGCCAGCAATTCCAGCAACTCGTCATCCCGAGCGAAGCCGAGGGATCCCGGTGCGTTAGCGTAAGAGTAACTTCTCGGGATTCTTCGACTCCGCTTTGCTCCGCTCAGAATGACGCGCCGCGCTCGTGGCGACCACCGCTTCCGGCTGGTACATGTCGCGATTAACCGCCTGGAATTCCGCTTCAGCTTCACCTTGCATTGCGACAGTTCCCTTCCGGGGAGCGCACGCGACTCGCGTGCTCCGTTCGGCGACTCGCCGAACGCTCTTCTTGATGGGTGTTTGCGGCGAGTCGCCGCAAACTGCACGCGAGTCGCGTGCGCTCCCCAATCTACAGAACCCAGAGGGCATCGGTTTCACTCGTTCGACGAACTCACAATTGCGCACAGCTGGAAAAGAGAAAATGCTACGCCCGCGGTGCAACTCGATCGTTCCGAAAAAATCTACGTCGCCGGACATCGCGGTCTTCTCGGCGGCGCTCTGGTGCGTTTGCTCCGTGCGCGCGGCTTCGAGCGCACCATCGCCCGGAGCCGCTCTGAGCTCGATCTCGGTAATGCCGCTGCGGTATGCGCGTTTTTCAAGAGTGAACGGCCAGCCGTGGTTCTGCTCGCAGCCGCGAAGGTCGGCGGCATCAAAGCGAACAGTGATGCGCCGGTCGAATTTCTGCTCGAGAATCTCCGAATCCAGAACAATGTGATTTCCGCCGCGCATGAGTACGGCGCCCGCAAACTGGTGTTTCTCGGCAGCTCGTGCATTTACCCGAAATTCGCGCCGCAACCGATTCCAGAACGCGCGTTGCTTACGGGGCCGCTTGAGCCGACGAATGAAGCGTACGCCATTGCTAAAATCGCCGGCATAAAATTATGCCAAAGTTATGCGCGGCAGTACGGCGAAAATTTCATCAGTGTGATGCCGACGAATCTTTACGGGCCGGGTGAAAATCTCGATCCGCACACTTCGCATGTCCTGGGCGCGCTCTTGCGCAAGGCGCACGAGGCGAAGGTGAGCGGGGCAGGGGAAATGGTGGTGTGGGGAACAGGCGAGCCGCGCCGCGAGTTTCTGCACGTGGACGACGCGGCGGATGCGGTTCTCTCCCTGCTCGAGAATTACCATTCGCCTGAGATCATCAATGTCGGTTGCGGCGAAGACATCACCGTGCATGCACTCGCCCGGCTGATCTGCGACGTCGTCGGCTTCAACGGCGAGCTGAAATTTGACCGCACCAAGCCAGACGGCACACCGCGGAAACTCCTCGACATCACCAAGCTCCGGCAGCTTGGCTGGTCACCGAAAATCGGATTGCGCGAAGGTATCGCCTGTACTTACGAGTCGCTCCTCGCCCAATCCGCGCTGCAAACGATGCAATGAATAAACTGCGCGTGGGCGTTGTCGGCGTCGGCCACATCGGCGCGAATCATGCCCGGATTTACGCCGAAACGCCGGACGCGGATTTCACCGCTGTTTACGATATTGATGCAGATCGCGGCGAGGAAATCGCGCACAAGTTCAACGTCCGCGCGGCCAGCTCGCTCGAACATTTCTCGACGCTGGTTGACGCAGCTTCGGTCGCCACTCCCACGCATGCACATTTCGCCGTCGCGCGCGAACTGCTCGCCCGCGGCAAACATTTGCTCATCGAAAAACCGATCACGGAAAACACCGCGCACGCGCGAGAGTTATCGAGGGGCGCGGCGGAAAAGCGGCTCGTCTTGCAGGTGGGGCACGTCGAACGTTTCAACCCCGTACTCAGCGCGCTCGAGGAGCGCCTCACTCACCCGCGTTTCATCGAGGCACATCGGCTTTCGCCCTATCCGAACCGCAGCACGGACATCAGCGTCGTACTCGACCTGATGATTCATGATCTCGAAATAATCCTGCATCTTGTCCGCGCGCCGGTGGAAAGTATCGACGCGGTCGGTGTGCCGGTGCTGAGCAAAAGCGAGGACATTGCCAACGCCCGGCTGCGTTTTGCCGGCGGCTGCGTTGCCAACATCACCTCGAGCCGCATCAGTCCGGAGCGGATGCGCAAAATCCGGGTGTTCCAGGAGGACGCGTATCTGTCGCTCGATTATCAAACGCAGACCGGCGAGATGTACCGGCGCGCCCATGGCCAGATCACGCGTGAAGCGGTGGCGATCGCGAAAGAAGAGCCGCTGCGGCAGCAACTGGCGTCGTTTGTGCAATGCGCAATGACTGGCGGCGAGCCGAAGGTCTCGGGTTCACACGCCGCAGCCGCGCTGGAGCTGGCGGTTGAGATCAGCCGGCGAATCGAGCAGGGACATGCCGCGGGGTAATCCGATGTGATTCGCGGGCGCCTGATGTTCAATGGCGAGCAAATGTCCCCGCACGTGCAGCGCGATGTTCATTCCCAATGACGCGACTCTATTTGGTTGCCGGTGAGAAGAGCGGCGATCTGCACGGCGCGGAGCTCATGCGTGCCTTGCGCGCGCGAGAGCACGAGCTCGAATTCTGTGGCCGCGGTGGCCCGGCCATGCGGCAGCTCGCCGGCGGCAGGTTCCACGATTGGATTGAGCAGGCCGGAGTTGTCGGGCTTTGGGAAGTGCTCAAACATTACCGGTACTTTCGGCGCGAGTTTGCCGCCACAATCCGCGAAGTGGCGCAGTTGCAGCCCCGGGCTGTGGTGTTGATTGATTATCCCGGATTCAACGTGCGGCTTGCCCGCGCTCTGCGGCGAAAAGTACCGCGCGCGAAAATCATCTACTACATCAGTCCGCAAGTATGGGCATGGAACCGCCGTCGCGTGCACGCCATGGCGCGCTGCATCGACCTTATGCTCTGCATTTTTCCATTCGAGCCGGAGCTGTACGCCAGCGCCGGATTGCGCGCGCTGTTTGTCGGGCACCCGATGACCTCCGCTTTTGCACACAGTGAACCCGACCGCCCCCGCGATAAACGTCTCATCGGCATTTTCCCGGGAAGTCGTGTCCGCGAGGTGAAGAAAATCCTGCCCGTTATGCTTTCTGCCGCGCGTGAAATTTCCCGGAGCCGGCCCGAATTGCGTTTCGAAATATCCGCTGCTTCCGAGCCGCTCGCGCGCATCATTGAAGGGATGCTCGGCAGTTCGGCGGCGCAATTTCCGACCTCGATCGCGCAATCGCGCGAACTGATGAAACGCGCGGGCGCAGCCATGATCGCTTCGGGCACGGCAACACTGGAAGCGGCACTTTCGCGGCTGCCGTTTGTGCTCGTCTATCGGGTGGCGTGGCTGACCTACTTCGCCGCGCGACTTATTGTGCGGGTGAAACATCTCGGCATGCCAAACGTCCTCGCCGGGCGCGAGATTGTTCCCGAATTCATCCAACACAAAGCTCGACCGCGCGATATCGCACGCGCTGTGATCCGCTTGCTCGAGTACGAGACTGTACGGGCGGAGATGCTCCGCTCGTTCGACGCCGTCGCGGGCGCGCTGGGCGCGGGAGCGTCGGCAAATACCACCGCAGAGGACGCTATCCTGGCCGAGCTGGAAAGTTTCCGTGCTCCTGCTGCCCGGCCATGAGCCGCGCGCCTGCGCCGCCACTGCTGGAGAAGCAAACAGTACTTTGGCTCGTTAGCGTACTAACGATTGTTCTGTTTGCCGTCGCCAACGTTCCGTGGCAGCTCGACGATTACGACCAGGCAAAAGAGGCGTTCACCTCGTGGCAGGTGGTAAAATCGGGACGGATTTTTTACCAGGGCACACCTGCCGGCAAGGTCGCCACGAAACCGCCGCTGCTGGCTTGGATTTCGGCCGCAATTTACGAGTGTACACGGTCGTGGGACCTGGCCTGGCGAGTACCATCATTTCTCGCCGCCCTCGCTCTCGCGCTGCTATTGTTCCGCCGCGCAAACAAGTACTACGGCGTACTCGGCGGGTTGATCGCGCTTGGTGCTTTCGTTTTCAATTTACTCACGCCGCGACTCGCCACCCTTGTCCGCACCGACATGCCGCTGGCGTTCGTTACCTTTCTGATCGCGCTCTTGTTTTTCGAACAAATCCGGCAGCGCCGACACTGGGACAACCGGGCGCGAGTCGCGCTTTTCGTGCTGCTCACGGCATCGATGTTGATCAAGGGGCCGATCGTTTACGCATTTCTGCTTCCCGCGATGGTGCTGTTTGCGTGGCGCTGGCGTGAGCAACGCGACGCGCTCGCCACTGGATGGTGGCCCTGGCTTGCCTCACTCGCGGTCTTCGTTTGCTGGGTCATCGGCGGAATTGAGACGGTGCCCGGCTTTTATCGCGAGGTAATCGTGCGCGAGTTCGCCGCGCGATTTGCTGAAACCGTTCACAAGCCGCAGCCGATCTACTTTTACGCGCCGCATGTGCTGCACAAATGGTCGCCATGGAGTTTGCTGCTCATTGCGCTGCTTCTGGCGCACATAAGGCGCACCGGAAACGACGGCGAACGCCCCCGCCTCGCACCCGAAACATTCTGGCTGCTGGCGTGGAGCGTTGGCGGATTCGTGGTTATGTCCTTCATTCCCTCCAAACGGGTGGACCGGATTTATCCGGTACTCGCGCCGATGTGCCTTTTGCTGGCGGCACTGGTCGCGTCATGGAAACGCGAACGGATCGCGCGCTGGTGCGCTGCGGTTCTGCTGCTGGCAATCATCTTCACCGGATCGTACGTTGCTTTCAAAATCGCCTACGGAATTCGTCACGATCGTGATGCCCTCGTGAAATGTGGGCGCGAGTTTCGCGCACGTGCCGCAGCGAATCGTTTGCGCTACGCCGCCGTTCACGGCGAAAGTGAAGCGCTCGTACTTTATCTCGATTTGCCCGGATACACGCCCGCGACCGAGGTGGTGACGCGTTGGAACGCCGGTCAAATCGACGCGGTGATCGGTCCTGAAAGAGCGATCCGCGCAATCGAATCCGCGATTCACCCTCCCGCAGAGCCAGCGCAGTTTTGCCCTGCCGAACGCACCGCGCGCTACCTCGTACTCAGCCGCGCGAGTGCGCCATAACAGAACCGCGGCAACGTACTCTAACGATTCGAAGTACAGGATGGACCGCAAACATTTGCTTGCCGCTGCAATTATCACGGCCTTCGCCGTCGCTCTCTTCGCCGCTGCTTCGGACATTGAAATTCACGTCACGCCGAAAAAGCTCGATGCCACGCAGCCGCAGAACGAGGCGAACGGCACGCGCACTGTTTCGAGCGAGCGCTGGAACTACGAAGTCACACTTGAGAACAAAAGCTTTCGTCCGCTCTCTGGCCTGGAGGCGCGCTACATCATCTTCTACAAAACGGAGCAGCTCGGGTCCAAAGAGCCAGCGGAACAACAGCGGCAGAGCGGCACCTTTTCCCTCGACGCAATGCAAGCGCACGAGAAAAAGACGTTCACGAGCAATGCGGTCGAGCTGAAGCATTCGCATCTAACCGGGCATTGGTTCTTCCCCGCAGGCGAACGCATCAAAGCGGATGACACACTCGTGGGCATCTGGGTTCGCGTTTACCAGGGTGACCAGCTACTCGGCGAGTACGCCAATCCGTCCACGCTCGCGCGCGAGCAATGGCAGTGACGCGCAACGCGGCGTGGCTTTTCCGCGCGCCCATTCTACCCTGTTAACGACGTGGAATTCCCTAGCCCCGAAATGAAAACGCTCTGGGCGCCATGGCGCTTCGAGTACTTCGAGCAGCCGAGGCTGCGCGATTTCCTCAGCGAAGCCGCCCGCACCAGCGATGACGCCGCGCATCTCGTTCTTGCCCGGCGGAAAAATTCCTTCCTCATCATGAACCGTTACCCGTACTCAGTCGGGCACCTCATTTCCGTGCCGTACCGGAAAGTGGGCGAGCTGAAAGACCTCGGCGAAAATGAAATTGCGGAATTGTTCTCGTTAGTCGTGCTTGGCCAGAAGTTGCTGCGCACCGTCATGAAAGCGGAGGGATTTAACATCGGGATCAACGTAGGCGAATGCGCGGGCGCGGGCGTGCCTGATCACCTCCACGTCCACATCGTGCCGCGCTGGAGCGGTGACACGAATTTCATGCCGATGCTGACTGGCACGCGGGTGCTGTCGCAAGGCCTCGCTGATCTTTACGGCAAGTTGCTGGCTGCATCGAAAGAAATCGAGAAATGACCGGCGACGTTCAGCCGCCACCGCCCCAGCGGCAGCCGGACTCGACTGGCTGCTTCGGCAAAGGTTGCCTCATTCTGGCGGTGTTGATTTTGTTCCTGATGATCGCGGGCGCGATCGGCCTGTACTATGGAGCGAAACATTATTCTGCCGTTACGCGGGCGGTGATGTTCGCCACCAAAGTCGGCGCGGTTTCGCGGACGCCCGCGCCGGTGCCGCAATTCCAGACGACGCCGGAAAAAATCCAGGCATCGACGCAGAAATGGGAAGCTTTCCAGGCTGCCGCTGAACAAGGTCAGCCCGCCGCAGTCGAGCTCACGGCAGACGATTTGAACAACATGATCGCTCGCAACAGGCATATACGCGGCAAGGTTTTCGTCAGCATCACGGGTAACCGGCTGGATGTGCAGACGAGCATTCCGGTGGGCGAGTACGTGCGACTGAACGGTTATTTAAACGCGCACATCACGGTCCAGACAAACGGGCCGCGTTCGCTTAACAGCGCGCCGCTGAACACGATCACCGTTAACGGGCAGCCGCTGCCGGGTGACGCACGAGGCTGGAGTTACAGCGGGTACTCAATCAATCAGTACATCGCTCCGTATGCGCAGACGCTAAGCTCGTTCGAAATACGCGACGGGAAGTTGATCCTCAGCCAACGCTAGCGCCGTTCCCTGGCAAACGAGGCGCTTGCGCCACGCTGATCTCAGGGCTGCATGATTTCGCGCGCGAAAACGTTTAGCTGGCCATCTTCCTGTTTGCGTACTTCAGTGATTTCGAGCGGGCGCGCTTCGTCGCGAGTGACGGTCGAGCCCGGGGCTGGCGGTACGTAGCCGGCCGGATATTCAACAATCACGCGCGCGGCATTTCCGCCCGCGAGCCGGAGAACGGACGCGGGCATGCGCGAGTACGGACGCAGCACCGCCTTGTTTGCATCAGAGAAATTGACGACGAACTGGCCCTTCAGGTAAATCCGTTCGCCGGTAAGGCCGCGGTCGGCAATTTCCGCCAGATCGCTCGGCGCGATGAGACGCCCGAGCGGCATCCGGCCCGGCGGATACGTTTTCCAGGTTCCCCCGCCCGCAGTAGAGGCGAGCGTCCCCGCGGCAGCGGCCGATTGCTCTGGCGCCGCTGGTGCTGGCGGTGTCGATTGGGCGACGGGCGCCGGTGTTGCGCTTGGGGCGGGCGAACCTTTACGGCCACGCGCATTTTTTGCGTTCCTGGCAACGGCTTTGCCCTTCTCTGCTTTCGCGGGTGAGGTTGACGGCAGAGCAGGCTTCGGTGTTTCCACCGCGATCGCCTGTTCCACGCGTACTAACTGGTTCTCAGGAGCAGCCGGTGTCGCGCTCGGCGTTAATCCCGGGAGCGGGACGGCAGAGCCGCGCTCTTGTTGGCGCCATTCGGAGTAACGCTTTTCCGCCGAACGCAACTGCTCCGGTTTAAACAGCGGCCAGCCCGCGGCGAGATTCAGATCAAGCGGCGGCTCGAGCGTGAACGTGCCGGTGCCGCGGGTGACGGTGTAAGTACCGTAAAGCAACGGCATCGCGGTGATGAGTACACGGCCATCGATGGTGTGTTCGGCGTGGATAACGGCAGAAATATCGTGCGTTCGCTCGAGCTTAATCTCGAGCCCGGGCATCAGCGTTTGTCGCATCAGCGGCAGGTCGCGCGCGTCCGCCGGATAGACGTGCTCCATCAGCAGATCGCCCTCATCGATCGCGCTGGTGAGCGCGACCATTCCCGAGGTAAAGATGTCAGCCGGGCCGAGCTCATGCACAGCGATGATGCGGAAACGTCCCACCACGTAAGGGACGAGACCGTGCACCTGCTGGAAGTTGCGGATGTAATTGCGCGTCAGCTCCGCGTTCTTTTCCGCCAGCCCCGCTCCGTGGAGCGAGGCATAGCGATCGTGCAGTTGTTTCGGGTTGAGGAATTCGCCCGCCGGCGCGGCCGTCAACTCGAAACGTCGCGGGGGATCAATGCGATGCAGCCGTTTGAGAAGGCGGTAACTGTCCGGCCGTTCCGGTTGCCAGAAAACATAGAAACTGCCGAGCCACGCCGCCAGCGCAAACGCAGCCAGCAATAGCATCGCAACGATCCAGGCAAACCAGTTCGTGCGCGGGCGTGGCGGGCCGTAAGGCGCTTCGTAGCGGTAGCGCCGCTGCTGGATTGATGGCGCGCGCACGTCAGGTGGCACGTGCCGGCTCAAAGGAAGAGCCGCACCCGCAGGTCCGGGCCGCATTGGGATTAACGATATGAAAACCAGCGCCGGTGAGCCCGTCGCGATAATCGAGCGTGGAGCCGTGCAGGAGGGGCGCGCTTTCGGCGTCGATGAAAAAAGTCGCGCCGTTATGCTCGACAATGGTGTCGCCGGGCTGCTCGGTTCCGAGCGTCATTTCGTACTGCAAACCGGAACACCCGCCTTTGGCGACGGCAATGCGCAAACCTTTACCGCCGGGAGAGCCAACAAGCTCGTGCAATTGTCGCGCCGCGTTCTCCGTCACGTTGATCATTCTGAAAAATATCATTCGAAAATCGAAAGTCGAAAATCGAAAATGATGGTGTGAGCCGCATCAAACTCATGCCCGAGACGCTGGCCAGTCAGGTGGCGGCGGGCGAAGTGGTGGAGCGTCCCGCCTCGGTCGTCAAGGAGTTGGTGGAAAACAGCATCGACGCCGGTGCGTGCCACATCGAAGTACGGGTGCAGCGCGGTGGCATTTCGCTCATTCGCGTGATCGACGATGGCTGCGGCATGGACCGCGATGACGCGCTGCTTTCGCTCGAGCGTCACGCCACCAGCAAAATCGCGTCTATCGATGATCTCGCCGCCATCAGCACGCTTGGTTTTCGCGGCGAAGCACTGCCCAGCATCGCCAGCGTCTCGCGTTTTCGCCTGACGACACGCGAGCACGACGCCATCGCCGGCACCGAGATTCTCGTCAATGGCGGGCGCATTGACACCGTGCGCGACGGCGGCGAAGCGCCCGGCACACAGATCGAAGTA
Organism: Verrucomicrobiota bacterium; assembly: GCA_019244415.1. Classification (GTDB taxonomy): domain Bacteria; phylum Verrucomicrobiota; class Verrucomicrobiia; order Chthoniobacterales; family UBA10450; genus AV69. The sequence goes on from JAFASN010000115.1 coordinate 29,004, forward strand.
CGCTCGTTGTTCTTTAATGTGCCAGCCCGGCGGAAATTCCTTCGTTCCGAAACAACGGAAGCGCGCAACGTCGAGCACCAGTTTCATCTTCAGGCGCTCGCGCATCCGGAAATCGCCTTCACCCTTGTCCGCGACGACAAACCAGTCGGGCAACTGCCGAAAAGTACCTCGTTGCGCGACCGAATCCGCGATCTTTACGGCGCGCAGTTGCTCCACGATCTCCTCGAGCTGACGGCTCTTGAACGCGCTGGTGTACGCATCAGCGGTTACATCGGTCGCGCTGGCGTGAGCAGGCAAACGCGCGCGCAACAATTCGCTTTCGTCAATGGCCGGGCCATCGAAAGCCCGATGGTTACCGCGGCATTGCGCGAAGGCTACCACACGGCACTGATGCGCGGGCAGTACCCCATCACGTTTTTGTTCATCGAGATCGATCCGTGCGAGGTGGACGTAAATGTGCATCCGGCCAAGCGCGAAGTGCGGTTCCGCGATGCCGGAAAAGTACGCGAAGCCGTCGTCGCCGCGGTGCAGCGAACGCTCGCCAGTGCCCGCGAAGATTGGCAACAGAAATTCGCACCGGCAGCGACAGCGTCGAGTTCGCCTCCAGTGCAAAATGAGCCGCGCACACTTCCCGTCATCCCGAGCGAAGCCGAGCGATCCCAAGGAAGTTACCTGAGCGCATTGCCACAGGATTCCTCGGCCGTGCTCGGAATGACAGAGAAGGCGCCGAAACGCGAGAAGGCGCGGTCAACGGAAAATGAGCAGCCAGCCTTCCAGATCATCGGCGTACTTAATCGCCTCTACGTCCTCATGGAAAACGCCGAAGGGCTCGTCCTCGTCGATCAGCACGCCGCGCATGAGCGCGTTCTCTTCGAGCAACTCCGCCGCCGCATGGAAGAGCAGGGAGTTCCGGCTCAGCGCATGCTCCTCCCACAGATTTTCTCGCTCCCGCCGCGCGACGCAGAATGGGTCGAGCGCAACGTCGCCACACTGCAAAAAATGGGCATCGGTGTGGAACCATTCGGCCCAAACAGCTTTCGCATCGAGAGCCTGCCTGCATTCCTCGAGGTCTCCGATGCCGCCGCATTCCTGCGTGAGATCATCGACGAACTAAAAAGTACAGCGCGCAGCACCTCCCCGCTGCGGCTCGGCGAAGACATGATCGCGAAAACCGTCTGCCGACACGCCGTCAAAGCCAACGACGAGCTCAACAATCCCGAAGTGGAAAAACTTATCCGCGACCTGCTCGCCTGCGATCTTCCCTACTGCTGCCCCCACGGCCGCCCCACCATGATTCAGATCTCGTTAGCCGAGCTGGAAAAGAAGTTCGGCCGCAAGGTTTAGCGGCGACCTGCGCACAGGGGCAAATGCCTCAGTCGTAATCTCGCCAATTGCCACACCAGTTCGCGAGGCGTAAAATATAGACGATGCGACAATTGCAGGATTTGCGCGATTACGGCGGTCTTACTCTTGGCTTTGTCCGTCGCTATCCGTTACGCGCGTTCCTCCTTCTTATCATTGCGCTCGCCATCATCTACTTCTACGGCTGGCTTCGGCTCTACGGCAATGATCCCATGTCGATCTGGCACTGGGCATGGGCGCGCTTTCTACCGCAGTACAATCAGGAACATAGTAAGATTATCCCGTTCGTTGTTCTGTTTCTCGCTTGGTATCACCGGGATGGGTTGCGGAGCGCCCCGAAACAGGGGAATAACCTCGGGCTCATCTTTGTTGCCATTGCGGTCCTTTGTTACGTCGCGGCCGCTCGGGTCGTCCAACCGCGTGTCGCTCTCTTTGGACTACCGTTACTGCTATTTGGGATCGTACTTTTTCTCTGGGGAAAACAGGTAGCGCGCATCCTCCTGTTTCCCTGCCTTCTGCTTTTCTTTCTCATCCCGCTGGGCGCAATTGAACAGACTACATTTCGCCTTCAATTCCTCATCATCGGAGTAGTTAAAGTACTGAGCCGTATCTGCGGCATTGGCATTCAGACGATCGGCACGTCCATCCATTCTACTTCGGCCAACTGGGGCTTCGATATCGCCGAAGGATGCAGCGGAATCCGTTCCCTTATCGCCATGATAATGCTCACCGCTCTCTACGTTCACTTTTATCAGCGCGTGTGGTGGAAGAAGGTCGTCATCCTCGCCGCTTCCGTCCTTTTTGCCATTGCTGGAAACGCCGGCCGCATCTTTACTATTATTGTACTGGCGCGCCTCGGATTTCCCAAGTTCGCCGGCGGTATTTACCACGACTGGTCAAGTCAGCTGATCTTCTTTCCAATCGCGCTACTAACGATGCTGGCGTTTGCGCGCCTGCTTAGTATCGGTCAGGACACCGAAACGAAACCGCTCGGGCGCAAAGTTGAACAGGAGCCTATTTCGGCGTGACAACGGCCCGGCTCGTTACCGTTCTCTGTCTGGTAAGTGTCGGCTTTAGCAGCGTCTTTGCTTTGCGCCGCGAAAAGGAGCAGCCCGCCGGTATTGCATTGCAGCTGCCAGACTATGTAGGCCAATGGTATGGCACCGATGCGGAAGTCACACAACGAGAGCGCGAGGTGCTCGCGGCTGATACGCAATTCGCGCGCAAGCGTTACACCAATGGCCTCGGCGACGCGATCTTTGCCTCCATCGTTCTCTCAGGCCAGGACCTCGACAACAGCATTCATCGGCCGGAACGCTGCCTTCCCGCGCAAGGGATGACCATCATTCAGTCGAGCTCCAAGACAATTGATCTTCCCGACGGA
>JAFASN010000052.1 GCA_019244415.1 Verrucomicrobiota bacterium
CTATACGAACCTTCTTGCCTGCGAGTTCAATTTCGCTTCATAGGCCGCCACCAGTGAAGCGGCTTCGGCCATCGGCGTCGGCCGCCCATACAGTAACGCCGTCGCTCGATCTGCCAGAGCGATCAATTCATCGTTTTCTGCCAGCGAAAACGCTCGCGCCTTCGCTTTCAGCGCATCCAGCCGACCCCGCAATTCCGATCGCGTATCGAGCAGACTGCGCGCCTTCGCAAGCGTGGCGCGCTCGCCTGCCAGCGCCTCCTGAGCCGCACGAGTCCAGTTCTTAAGAGCCGTCACCAGCGATGCAGGTGCCGTTTCCGCATTGGCCGAGTGCAGCCGGTCGAACCATGCCTGCAATCCTTCGAGCCTCCGGTCGCTAGAATCGAAATCAAACTCGAAACCAGCCTTTTCACGAGCTTCCAAATAACACGCGCGCGCTGACTCGTGCTCGCTCTTGAGAGTCGAAATCAGACTTTGCGCGGCGTGCAACGCTTGCTGCACTTCCCGGCGCTGTTTCTCGAGCTGTTCTAAATTGCCACTCAGCCGAAGCAGCGCTTCATTGATCCCGGCCAGTTGTTGCGCAGCCGGGCCGAGCGGATCTTCGCTCGCCAATTCCTGAAGCGACTCCAGCCGCTGCTGGATCCGATTGAGTTCGCCGCGATCGCTCGCGCTGAGGCGGTCAGCCTTCTCACGCAGCTCGGCCGCACGCCGCGTAGCCTGCTCGATCGAAGTTCCCATCGATTCCCACGCAGTGTCAAGGCGCAGCACGATTTGCTTCACGTTCTCAAACGCCGGTTCCATGAACGCCAGCAGATCCGCCGGCGAGATTACATCGATGTTCTCGATCGCCGTCACCAGTGATCGCTGCTTCAGCGGCACCTGCACAGAAGGCAGATGAATGCTCTTGCCCGTCAAAACATTGCGAATCTCGCGCTCGCGGTCTTCCGCTCCGAATAGCGCCGGCATGTCGCGGCGCAGTTCCTCGGCTCGGCTGATTGCGCCCTGCAGCAGGTCGTAACACTGCAGCAGATAGCGCAGCGTCCGCACAGCTACGCTACTCGTTTCCGCTGTTTCACCCGAAAGTTTCGATCCCGGCGCGCTGATCCGTTCGTATACCGGATGCGACTGAAGTTCCACCAGATTCTGCGCTGCTGCGCCGAGTCTCACGTTCCAAAGCCGCAGTGCTTCATCTATCTGCTTAACGCTCATTGAAACTCCGGCGCAATGAAGCTCGGATCGCTTGATTCCGCCATCGCGAGATCGATCTGCTGTTGAAGAACCGACTCGGGCACGGGAGCCTGATAACCTTCGAGCACTCGGCTTAGCGCCTGCTCCGGGCTGAGCGAGGCGGTTTTCACAAATCGGAATGTTTTAACCGCGATATTCTCGGCCGCCCCCGGTGTCAGCAGACGCGGTAATCTGTCTCGAATGCTCTCGCCGCTTGCCGGAGGCAGCGAAAGTCCCCGCGATTGGCACGCAGAGCGGATCAGCGTATAAGCCTGCTCGCGGTTTGCAGCTGGAAGCAGCGGAATCTTCACGTCGACTCGCCCCGGCCGCTTAAAATCCACCTCGATCAGATCGGGACGGCTGGAGGCGAGAATCCAAATCACGCTGCCTCGTGTCCTGCTGCTTCCCATCTCTTCGGCCAGCATCGAATAGATGCGCCCGGACACGCCCGAATCGTTTCCCGTATCCCGGCGTCCCAGACTCTGATCCGCCTCGTCGATAAACACGTAGCATCGTCCTAGCGCGCGCACCAGCCGGAAGATCTGTTCCAGATTGCCTTCCGTGCTGCCCACCCAACGATCGCGAAAGTTCTTGAGCTTGACAATCGGCACGCCCGCTTCGCCCGCCAGACATTCGACCAGATAACTCTTTCCCGTTCCGACCGGCCCACAGAGAAGATAGCCCTTCGGCAGCGCCGCAACGTCGCCGCTGCGCCAAAGCGCAATGTCCTGACGCAGCCACTGCTTCACCGCTTCGCAGCCCTGAACGTTATTGAGTGTGTTGCCGCTCTCTACAAACTCAATCAAACCGCGGCACTCGGATTCAATGTTGCGTTTCTTGAGCTCCACCAGATCGTCGGTGCTGAACGGCTGCTTCTGGTGCTCTCGCAGCTTAATGGCGCGCTCAACCGAGCACAAAGTCGATCCGGAAAGTGCCGCCGCAACCGAGGATCGATCGGGTCGCGAGAGCACGGCGGGATAATGCGGCGCGAGAACAGCCAGCGCAGAATCTAAATGGCCGGCAGAAGGAACCGGCACCTCGAGCTGCGCGCTTCGAGGATTGCGCGCGAGCATCGGATGCGCATCGTTCAGGTTCCGCGCGATTAAAAAGGTCGCGAGTGGGTGCGCTACCAGCAGCGGCTCCGAACTCCAGTTCCGGATCAGCGTGATCAGTGCAGCTAGTTCGTGATCCAGCGGGCCCGCGGGTGCAATCAGCTCAATGTCGCGAATCAGGCAGGCAATCTGAATCGCTGCCTGTCCCACGCGCGCGAGGTTGGCGCAGTATCGAAAGAAATGCGTGAGAAACTCCACCGCCTCCCGGGGATTCTTTGGCAATTCCGATTCGGTTTTTGCGCTTGGCCATTTCGCGAAAATCGCGCCGCCCCGTTCGATGCGGATTCCGTTGCCGAGGTCATAGCTCAGGACCACATCGAATCGTGATAAAAGGACCTCAAACAATAACTCCTGAAGCGAACCGATGCGCGGCGCCGCTGTCGGCAACAGAAAACGATCCTCCACATTCCCGTAAATCAGAAACTGGCTGACCGAATCGGCTTCGTAGAGCGCGGTCAACTCGAGCGCCCAGGCGGGCAACGCACCTTCCGTGCCAGGCAGAGCGGCTTCGAGAGTAGACATCTCGCAAAAACGTTTTGCTTATTCGCGAATCGCTGTCGGTCCCATCGATTTGCGGACGGGCGTCAGGCCGGCACTATCCTCTTGTGGCGGAGCGAGCGCGATCCCCTCGCGTGCGGCGAAATCCGCCAGTGCCTGTTCCGCGAGCGCTTTCTGCTCGCTCTCCTTCACTTGAATGCCGCTGGTGTCCAGCGCCGTTTGCGCCACCCGGACACGGCCCGCGGCCTTCGAACGCTCTTCATCGATCATCGCTTGCAATCGATCGAGAGTGTCGCCCGAGCCCCCGATGCGAGTCACCATTCCGGAGGCAGTTTCGGTGAGTTCGGCCAGCGCGCGTTTCGTCCTCAGGTCGCTGATATTGGTCTTAATCGCTTCGATTTTGGCCCTTGCATTGGCGACCGCCACATCGCGGGCGCGAACCAGTTCCTTATAGGTGGTCTCGGCCTGCTCAAGTTGCTTGCGATTTTCCTCGAGTTCCCGCTCGACTGTTTGCAGCCGCAGTGCGTACTGACCCGCGGCGTCGCGATTGCCGATTCGCAGGTGAGCCGTCGCCTTGGCGCGAAGCTCCGTCTGCTCTGATTCGAGCTTTTTCACCTGCGCCATCAGCCGCTCGCAAAGAGCAGCGTGCGAAATCAAGCCCTGATTGTAGCTGGCCATCTGCTTGCGCAGATTTTCGCTTTCAACTTCCAGCAGAGCTTCAGGATTGCGGCGTTCGACACCGGAAACAGCGAGACCGAAGAAGCCGCGAAACAGGTTCGCGATCCTTTGAAACATGAGCAGGCACCTTGTTGCCTTAGGACAACCATTATCACAGACGACCGGGGTAAGGCGGAAGTTCGATTTTCTGTGACCCGCGCCCCAGTCACAAAAATCGCCCCACTTTCTTCTTAATTTCCTCAACCACTTACAGCCGATTTCTCCCGCCGCCGCACGCCCCCTCGCGCGAAAACGGTCGTATCATGACCTCTCGTCAAGCGCGCCGCCGAACGCGCCGCCCGCAAATTGGAAAAGAAGAATGCCGCCGTCGGAGCCCTGAGCGAAGCGACGGGACAAACTGTGCCCGAAACGACTCCAACCGCCATCTCCCCTGCCCGCCTCGAAGCCAATCGCGCCAACGCGCAACTGAGCACCGGACCGAAGTCTGAGCAAGGCAAGGCCACATCCAGCAAAAATGCTCTTAAAACCGCTCTTACCGGCCGCACCGTCCTGCTCCCCACCGACGATGCCGAGCGCTATGAAGCCCATCTCGCCGAATACGACAAGATCTATAAGCCGGTTGGCGAGCTCGAACTCGAGATCGTGCAGAAACTCGCCGACACTTGGTGGCGGCTCGACCGCATCCCTGGCCTCGAAGAAGCGCTCTACGTTAAGGGCTGCAATGAATTTGCCGATCAGGTGGTCGAACTCGACCCGCGCGCCCGCCTCACCATGCTGCGCATGCACACCTACGTCGCCTACGAACGCCAGTTCCGCAATCTTCAATTACACGAGCAGCGTCTGTTCCGTCTGCTCGACAAGTTGAAAGCCGAACTAAAGACATTACAAAAGGAACGCGAGGAAGCCGAACGCGCCGCCCTCTCCCGCGCCGCCATGCTCTACACCGCGGCGAAAAAGGACGGCAAACG
>JAFASN010000113.1 GCA_019244415.1 Verrucomicrobiota bacterium
TCCTCTCTGCCGCACCCAGCCATGGCGTGGCCTGTCGTCCTATGCATCTGTGTGATTCTCAATGGCGCTGTGATCAGGAGGCGGAAGCGGGCCGGAGAAGCCCGGACGGCGGCAACGCGGTCACTCGGCGCGGTCTGGTTCTCTACAGGCGTAACCGTGTTGCTGATCGCGCTTGGCGCCGCCCTTTTCGGGCGCGACGCGCGCTGGTTTTACATTGTGCTTTTCGCACTGGCAGCGGTCGCACACAGCGCGAGCAGCATTATTTTGCGATGGTTACCGCAGTTCCTTTCCGCGGTGGTGTGGTGGGCGGCCGCACTGTGCGCGTTCCTCTGGCCCGTAACGCAGTTGCGCATCCTCGCTGCGGCTGCGCTCCTTCTCGGCAACGTGGTTTTCGGAACCTGGCTCACCTGGCAAGAGTGGGGCCACAAAAATGAGCGAGGCTGAGTCGATTCCGGAACTGGACCCGATCGTACACGGCCAGCTTCGGCTTGCCGTGCTCTCATTGTTGTCAACCGTCGATCACGCCGATTTCAAATGGCTCCGCGACAAAACCCGTTCGACTGACGGGAACCTGGGCGCCAACCTTGCGAAACTCGAACAGGCCAAATACATTGCCGTCACCAAGAAATTCATTGCGCGAAAACCCACTTCCTCATACCGGCTCACGCCAAGAGGGCGAAAAGCGCTGGCCGGCTACGTGGCCGCCCTCCGAAAATTACTCGCCGATAAGCTTTAGGTGTTCCTTCGGCCGCTCGTCGCAGGTCAGCCACGAACTGACACCACAGCACAACCAAAGCACTACCTTGACATTCTGCATAGATAGAGTATCTTTGTACATAGATACCCTTCCATGCCGGCAAAAACCGACCTGCTCCAGGGCACCCTCGATCTCCTGATCCTCAAAGTTGTTGCGCAAGGGCCGCTTCACGGCTACGGCATCGCACAAAAAATTCTTCTGACATCGAAAGAAATGCTTCAGGTGCAGCAAGGCTCTCTCTACCCGGCCCTGCACCGCTTGCAGAGAAAAGGGTTGCTGAAATACGAATGGAAGGAGTCCGGCAACGGCCCAATGGCGAAATTCTATTCACTCACCGCTCCCGGGCGAAAGCAACTGCAGGAAGAAATGGCGCAGTGGCAGCGCTACACCGGTGCCATCGCTCTGGTTCTCGATTCGTAACGGAGGGCAAATGCGTTTTCCATGGAACCGGGCCGAAGCCGAAATGGAGCGGGAAATCGCCCATCACCTGCATCATTTGACGGCTGAGTATAAACGTCAGGGCTACAGCGATGACGAAGCGCTGCTGAGGGCGAAGCGAGAATTTGGCGGGCGTGAACAGGTTAAAGAACAATGCCGGGATGAGCGGCGCTGGGCTTGGCTGACTGGCTTACATCAAGACGTGATCTTCGGACTTCGCATCATGCGCAAGGCGCCGGTCGTCACGTTGGCCGCGGCCCTGTCACTGGCGCTCGGCATCGGCGCAAATACCGCCATCGTTTCATTGATGGATGTCGTTCTTTGGCGCGATCTGCCCGTCGCCAGCCCTAAACAACTAATCTTTCTGAAATGGCAAGTGCCGCGAGAGATCCCACGCGAAATCATCGAGGGCGGCGCGGGGAGCTTCGGGCCGGAAGATGGAGCGGAGAATGTCGGAGATTTTTTCTCTTATTACAGTTTTCGGGCCCTTCGACAAAACGTCTCCAATCGCGCGATGCTGGCCGCGTTCACCGGGTTCACCAATCCCGTAAGCATCAGCTATGCGGGGCGGCCGACCGTTGCGCAAGAACGCGGCGTAAGCGGTAATTTCTTTTCCACGCTTAAAGTGAAACCGGAACTGGGCCGGTTCTTCTCCGATGCTGATGACACCTACGACGCGCCCGCTGCGCTTGTTGTGTCTCACCGTTTTTGGCTGCACGCCCTCGGTGCGGACCCGGCGGTGATCGGACGCGGCATTAGAATCAACAATCGCCCGTACGTAATTACAGGCGTTCTGCAGCGTGATTTCTACGGTCTGGTCCCGGGAGATGCCACCGAAATCTATATGCCACTGCACCACACCGCGTTCATGTTAGACGCCCGCGAAGGGAAGAGGCCGTTAGACAATGACCGCTTTTGGTGTGTATCCATTCTGGCGCGCCTCGCGCCTGGAGTAAGTGCCGCGCAATTGCGACCGGCTCTCGAGGCCGTTTTTCCAACTACTTGGTCAAGGCGGCCGAACCACCTCTCGCAAGCGCCACGCATCCGTTTAGACGAAGGCGAGCGCGGCTTGGGCTTTTTGCGACGGGAATTCCGAAACCCTCTGTTGGTCCTCGGCGGCCTGGTCGCGTTGCTGCTCGCGATCGCCTGCACCAACATCGCGAATCTCTTACTGGCGCGAGCCGCCGCGCGACAAAAGGAAATCGCAATGCGGATCTCGCTCGGATGCAGCCGCAGCCGCTTGATCCGTCAATTGCTAACCGAAAGTGCCATACTCGCGGCACTCGGCGGAGCAGCGAGTATCGCCGTCGCCTACGTAACCGCAAACCTGTTGGGACGATTCCTGGTGGGCCGCGAGCGTTTCCCGATTACCGTTGCCCTGGACTGGCACATAGTGGTAACTGTCGGCGTTACGAGCGCGCTGGCGCTGCTGTTATTCGGCTTGTTCCCGGCATGGCGCGGAGCTACGCTCCCAACCGCAGCGTCTCTTAAGGAAGGCTCTGGAAGCATCGGAACCGTGGCAGCGCGGAAGTGGAGCACCGGAAAGGCGCTGGTGCTCGCACAAATGGCGATGTCGGTCGTGCTCGTGTTGGCCGCGGTTGTCTTTACACGGAACCTGATCGGAATCGAATCCGCCGATCCAGGTTTTGATCGGCGCCACCTGATCCTTTTCAACATTCGCCCCGGCACGTCAGGCTATGACACATCACGCTTGGAGCAGTTCTACTTCAATCTTTCGCAACAACTCTCAGTAACTCCGGGCATTACGCAGGTTGGCCTCGCCTCTATGCGCCCCATGAACGTCGGCGGCTGGTGGGAGGATGTGCGGCTTGGACAGCAGGATGCAATCCACGGCGTTTCTATCAACGGCGTTAGCCCGGGATATCTTTCCCTCTACGTTCCGCGTATGGTCGCGGGTCGCAATCTCTCCTGGGCAGATGTAACGAGTGATGCCAAAGTGGCTGTCATCAGCGAAGATCTTGCACGCAAGCTGGGCGGCTTAACTGTCTTGGGACACATGCTTGCCTTTGCCGACGGGCCGCCAGGACGGAAACCGCCCGAATTCGAGATCGTAGGCATCGCCCCGGCGATTGCGGCTACCTCGATGAAAGAGCGCCCATTTACTGTATGGCTGCCGCTCGGGAAAGATGCGAATGAGGTCACAGTCGTCCTGCGAACTTCGGAGCGGCCCCAGATCGCATTGCGAGCGGTCGAAGCCACTATGCGACGGATTGACCGCAACCTGCCGCTCGTCGACGTAACCACCATGGAGGAGCAAATCTCAAAAACGTTACAGCGGGAGCGCATGTTCGCAAGCTTGTGCGATAGCTTCGGGATTCTCGCCCTCGTGCTTGCGGTCGTCGGACTTTACGGCGTGATGGCTTACAACACGTCACGGCGGCAGCGCGAGATTGGCGTGCGCCTCGCCTTCGGTGCAATGCCCAAAGATGTTCTTCTTATGGTCCTGCGCGAAGGATTGCGTCTCGCCATACTCGGACTGTTGATCGGCACGCCTTTGGTTTGGCTCGGAGCAAAATACGTTCAGAAAGAATTGTTCCAAATGAAGCCACTCGAGCCTGCATCGGTTCTCGCAGCTCTGGGCATTCTGTTCGCCGCCGCACTGATCGCCGTCGCTATTCCGGCAATTCGCGCCTCGGCTCTCCGGCCCATGGATGCGCTGCGGCAAGATGAGCAACGCTAGGCGAAACTAAGGATCTGCCCCGTCTTGGCCCGCGTGCTTTTCTTCCGTTGCAACTGCCCGAGCTCTCGATAGGATCTCCTCAATCGCAGCGGTCTTCGCATCAGCATAGTTCTGCGTGTATTTCCACTGCTGCAGAACCAATTTCTGCTTGGTCTGGGCATACAATTCGCGGTCACTCTCACTCGACCGCAGCCGGTCCCGAAACATCAACATTCGATCGATTTCGGGACAACCTGCGGAGAAGACGTGCAAGTTCACCTCGTTCCCGGGACCCTTAAACATCCGGTGCTCATACCAACAGGGTTCGCGTATCCGGAGACTGTAACCTGCCTGTTCTAACGCCACTGCGTATCGGGCTTCGTCGGCCGAATCGACTACGACTAAGACAATATCGATGATCGGCTTAGCGGCAAGACCGGGGACTGACGTGGACCCCACGTGCTCTAGCCGCAACGCCTGTTCACCGAGAATTCCCCCGAGTCTCTCGGCCTCATCCTTAAATCTGCGCGGCCACTCAGGGTCATAGTCGACCAGTTGAATCGGTCCTGACAAGGGCTTCAGCTCACCCACTGTGTTCGCCCGTAAGTAGTCTTCACTCAATGGCGCATGGGAGCCTTCTTTATTCATAAACGAGACCTTTTACGTTCTTTGAAGCTCGCCAATTCGGAACGCGCCGTTCGACCGTGTAAGACACGACGTCAATGTTAGCTCGGACTCCGATGCGCGGCTCCTACGGGACCCTGCGAAAACCGGTTCCTCCGGAACTCCCGGGCGGGAACAAAACTCACAGCTCGTACGTCATAGCCGCATATGCTTTTCTGGGCCGATACAAAATACGCGCTGCGCCAAGCCGCTCAAACGCGGGGAGTAACCGCGGTTGCTGTGATCACGCTGGCGCTCTGCATTGGCGCCAACACCGCGATTTTCAGCGTGGTCGACGCCGTGCTCTTGCGTCCCCTGCCCTATCCCGATTCTTCGCGGCTCGCTCTGGTTGAAACTTACGAAGCGGGCCAAGGCGCAAGTGGCATCGACACCTCGCAGACCGGCACTCAGTTCGAAGTCGTGCGTGACAGTGTCCCGGAGTTGAAAATCGCTGCTTATGGTATGGGCAATGGAGCAAACCTATTCGCGAACGGACGCGCCAGATATGTCCACCAACAACGCGTTTCGGCTGGCTACTTCGAAGTGCTCGGGATCGGCCCTCAAATC
>JAFASN010000010.1 GCA_019244415.1 Verrucomicrobiota bacterium
GCAAGCAGCAGCAGCGCGCCGAGGTCGCGGGCAAAGCCAACCAGCGGCGCTCCAAGTGCAATGAAAACCCGCCGCATCACTCCATCATCCGCGATTTAGGGATCAGGAGACGAGCCGTTCCGTCTTGCTCTTGTCGCGCAACTCTTCCGGCACCGCGCCGATGAAGCGCGGCTCGAGACCGATTTTGCGAAACATGGCGCGCAGTTCGCGCAAGGTGAGTACCGCTTCTTCGAGTTCAAAGTACACAAGGTCGTGATTACGATCGACCTTATAGCGCAGACCAGGAACGGTCTCGAGCTGCCGGTCGAGCGCGAGAACCGTGTCGAGGTTGCGCAAACCAGCGGCGTAAACTTCCAGCTCGATCATTGGCGAAGGAGTTTACGGAATACCTATCGGCAGGCAATTACATCCCATCAGGCGAAAAGTTGGGCTAATGATGACCGGGCGGCGTACTTCAGCGGCTCATCGCGAGGGCCTCCGAGTAAAAGCACGTTGCGCTGAGCGCAGGGCTGAGCACACATTGCGCAATGATGAAGCGCGCGGTCTCGCTGCTCGGTTTTGTTCTCCTGCTCGCCGGATGCGAAACGGTGCCGCAAGGTATTCAACAGGCGAAAATCGATATGGCGCAGCGTTATGCCGCGGAAGCGCCGGGCGATTACTTCATCGGGCGTCGTTATTACAAACCTGACTTTAAATTCTGGGGCTACGTGCGGCGGCCGGGGCAGCCCTGGAGTGAAGCACAGCTTGTGATGTTAAATGAAAAGCAGAAGCTCGCGCCTGATCGCGAACGGCTCGATTTCGGCGGCGACAACAACTATGAGTACAAGCTCTACGGCTACTTCAGCGGCGACAAGGTGTATGAGCCGGCCAGCAACGGATTTTATCCGGAGTTCGTACTCAAGAATTACCAGCTCATCTCGACCAATCCGCCACCGATTTTCCCCAGCCAGTTCTCCGGTCGCGCCAACGCCGAGACTTCGCGCTACGTGATTGAAAAGCCGCAAATCTGAAGCGCAGGCAGACGATTCGTTAGCTGACGAATTCCTGGGCTTTCTCGCGCACGAGCGTAATGCCTCCGCCCATACCCTGCGCGCCTACGGCAGCGCGCTGAACAAAATCCGCGAGCACGTCAAAGGCAAGCCGTGGCAGGAATGCACCGCGGAAGACTTCCGAGGCTACCTTTACCGGCTTTCACAGCAGAAGGCAGCGCGCAGCTACATCCGGCTGCAATTTTCCGCGCTGCGGGCCTTTTACAAATTTCTTCGCGCTCGCAAGAAGCTGCCGAATAATCCGGCAGCCGGGCTGCGGCTGCCGAAGCTCGAGAAAAAACTTCCGGTCGTACTCACTCGTAAACAAATCGAGGAGCTGCTCACTGCGCCACTGCGAGTGAAAAAGCAACGGGCTGCGCCGAGCTGGATGCCGCTGCGAGACGCCGCCGTACTCGAGCTTTTTTACAGCAGCGGTTTGCGATTAAGCGAGCTCGCCGCGCTCGATGTCGCTGACGTCGATCTCTACACGGAATCACTGCGCGTGTTCGGCAAGGGGAAAGCCGAACGCGTTTGTCCGGTTGGATTGCCGGCGCTTGAAGCGGTGCAGAATTATCGCGCGGCCGCAAAAATCCATGCCGGCCCGCTGTTCGTGAACAAATTGCGGCGGCGCATCTCCGCTCGTTCCATCTGGCTGATCGTGCGCCGCTACCTGCGCCATACCAGCATCCCGATTAACATCAGCCCGCACAAATTGCGGCACAGCTTCGCCACTCACCTGCTGGATGCCGGAGCGGATCTGCGCAGCGTGCAGGCATTGCTCGGGCACGCCAGCCTTTCCACCACTCAGGTGTACACGCACGTCACGGTCGAGCGGCTGAAAAAAGCGTACGCCGAAGCTCACCCGCGGGCGTAATCCTTGTGCTCTTATTGTTAGCGTGCTCGTGCTCGTTTCTTCCGAGTACGAGCACGATCAGGAGCGCGGGTATGAGTTGCGGGAATAGTTATCGGAACCTACTTTTTCGTGCGTATGCGTACCGCCCTCGACCCAAACATCACCATGGGTGAATTGCTGCGGCGTTTGCCCGGCGCGCAGCGCGCGCTCTTTCGCAAGTACCACATTGGCGGTTGCAGCCATTGCGGATTTTCGCCGGAGGAAACGCTGCGCGAAGTCTGCGCCCGCAATGACAATCTACCTGTCGATGAAGTACTCGAAGAAGTTGTTGCGGCTGATGCCGCCGATCGCGCGATGCAGATCGAGCCGCGCGAGTTAGCCGAACAAATCACGCACGGACTGACGCTGCTCGATATTCGCACGCGCGAGGAATTCGAAGCGGTGAAGATCGAGGGCGCGTACTTTTTCACCCAGGAACTTATGCAGGAAATTACCGGGCAATGGCCGAAAGACGATTTGCTCGTTATTTACGATCACACTGGCGAGCGCGCGCTTGATGCTGCCGCCTGGTTTCAAGGGCACGGTTTCAAGAACGTGAAGGTGCTGCGGGGCGGAATTGACGCCTGGAGCGCGGAAGTGGATGGCAAATTGCCTCGTTACCATCTGGAGCACGCATGAGCGACATCGAAGCGAAATTAGCCGACGCGATTGAGAATCCGCAGAACCTTGGGGAAATGGTTGACGCCGACGCGGTCGGCACGGTCGGCAGCGCTGATTGCGGCGACATGCTCCGGATGTGGATCAAGTTCAAGGAAGAGAACGGGCGGAAAGTGATCGACCGGGCGAGCTTTCAATCGTTCGGGTGCCAGACGGCGATCGCCGTGGCGAGCGTGGCGACGGAGCTGCTGAAGGGGAAAACGCCCGATGAAGCCAAGAACATGAGTGGCGAAGAACTGGCGGCGCCGCTCGGTGCCTTGCCGCCGGTGAAAATTCATTGCGCCCAATTAGTAGAAAGCGCGCTGCGCAATGCTCTTGGCGACGCGCCTGCCACCGGCAAGCCCTCAAGCACCGCGCCGACGTTGCTCGAGAAAATGGTTCCCGCGCAGAAACTCAAGGTTGTTTTCGCCACCGGCAAACCCCGCGAAAGTACGGGGTAACTTTTCTGTTTCTGCTCGAATCCATGTTACCTTGTGGCTGAGTAATTCGTCGCATGCACGAGAACACTGAATTCAGCACCACTCGCGATATCGAAGCGGTCGCGATCCCCATGGGAAACACCTTCACGATTCCGGCAGGCACACCGGGAGTGATCACGCAGTCGCTGGGCGGTAGTTACACGATTGCTACCTATCACGGTCTCGCGCGCGTGGCGGAGAAAGATGGCGACGCGCTCGGGCTGGAGAAGCCGGAGGCAAAGGAAACGCGAGCATCGGGAAGCGGCGGCGAAGTTTCCGAGGAAGATGTCTGGAACCAGCTGAAGCAATGCTACGACCCGGAAATCCCGGTGAACATTGTCGATCTCGGCCTGGTTTATGATTGCAAGCTAAGTACGACGGAAACGGGCGGCACACGCGTGGATGTGAAGATGACTTTGACCGCGCCCGGCTGCGGCATGGGGCCATTCATCGCGCATGACGCGCAAAGCAAAATCCTCTCGATCGACGGGGTGGATGAAGCCGATGTTCAGCTCGTGTGGGATCCGCCCTGGAACCAGCACATGATCAGCGAAGCCGGCCGCATGAAGCTGGGAATGATCTGACGCGGCAATTCTCTGATAGGCACGGCCTGCGTTTCGAAGAGCAAAATGCGTTACCTCGTTAGGGCGAAAGTAAAAAGCGGCATGGCTTCTCCGCTGCTCGAAGCCATCAATGACCAAACGCTCGGGCGCGGCTCGATTGCGGGCGATGAGTACGAGCACGACATGAAGACCGCGCGGCTGAACGACCGCGGCGAAGCGCACTGGGTGGAAACGTGCTTTTGCGATCCACCGCTGGCCGAGGAACGGCCGTACTGGGAGAAGTACTTTGAGCTTCTCTCGGTGAAGGACGCGCACGCCCGGCGCAATTGCCGGCACGAAAATGGGAGCGAGCCGTGGGCGTGCTGCGACTGCGATTGCACAGCGCGATTGGAAGAGAAGCTGGCAAAAACTGGTACGTCGTTTCTAGAAGCATTGCGCTGCGAGAGCTGAGCGTTAACCCGGTGCTCCCTGAGTAGGGGCACTCATCGCGGCTCGCTAACGCATCTACATATCATGATGCGTAGATTTGTTTCTTGAATACAGGCACGGAAGCTGGTTTGTTTCGCAACACCGTGGCGGACTCGCTTCATCCCTTTGCCAGATTGTTACGTCAGCGCATTGCCGTACTCGACGGCGCGATGGGCACGACGCTGCAACGCCTCCACCTGAGCGAGGCCGATTATCGCGGCGACCGTTTCTCTGATTGGAAAGGGAAAGACCTCAAAGGCGCGCATGAAGTTTTACTGCTGACGAACCCGGAGCCGGTGCGGCGAGCGCACGAGGAGTATCTTCGCGCCGGCGCGGATGTCATCGAGACAAACACATTCAGCGCAACGACCATCGGGCTGCACGAATTTCTCTTTCAAGGCGAGTCGCCGAACGGCCGCAAGGACGTGCAGTTCTTCGATGCCGTGGTGAACGACCCCGCATTGCGCGAGATCGCGCGCGAGATCAACTTCGCGGCTGCACAACTCGCGCACGAAGCGGCCGAGCGCATCGGCAGCGAAACCGGCACCCAGCGTTTTGTCGCCGGCGCCATCGGGCCGCTGCCAGTGACGGCGTCGCTTTCACCCGAGGTGAACGACCCGGGATTCCGCGCGGTGACGTTCGATCAAATCCGGCAGAGTTACCGAGAGCAAATCGACGCGCTGATTGCAGGCGGGGTGGATTTGCTCTGCCTCGAGACGATCTTCGATACACTCAATGCGAAGGCGGCGCTTTTCGCCATTGCGCAAGCGTTCGAAGCAAACGGAAAACCGCTCCCCCTGATTGTTTCGGGAACAATCACCGACCGCTCAGGGCGAACCTTAAGCGGGCAAACGCTGGAGGCGTTTCTTACGTCGATCGCGCATGTGCAACCTCTTGTGGTGGGGCTGAACTGCGCACTGGGGCCTGACGAAATGTCGCCGTTCATCGAAGAGCTCGCACGCGTCGCGCCGACATTTGTCAGCGCCTATCCGAATGCCGGATTGCCTGATCCGCTGAGCGAGACCGGCTTCCCGGAAACGCCGGAAACGTTCGCGCCAAAAGTCATCGCCTGGGCGCGCAACGGCTGGGTCAACATGCTCGGCGGCTGCTGCGGGACAACGCCGGCGCACATCGCCGCGTTCGCCGAAGCGGTGAAGAAAATTCCTGCGCGCGTCATCCCGAGCGAAGCCGAGGGATCCCGGGGCGAAACGGTAAAGGCACCGCAGCGGGGTCCTTCGACTCCGCTTCGCTCCGCTCAGGATGACGCGAGCGGCTGCGACGGTACTTTGCGCCTTTCCGGTCTCGAACCGCTCAACATTACTCCGGAGTTCGGATTCGTCGTCATCGGCGAACGGACAAACATCACCGGCTCACCACGGTTTTCGAAGCTGATTCTCGCCGGCGATTTCGATGGCGCGGTGGCGGTGGCGCGCCAGCAGGTCGCAAACGGCGCGAACATCATCGACGTCAACCTCGACGAAGGAATGCTCGACTCGGAAGCGGCCATGACGCGTTTCCTGAATCTGATCGGAAGTGAGCCCGAGATCGCCCGCGTGCCGGTGATGATCGACAGCTCGAAGTGGAGCGTGATCGAAGCTGGGCTTCGATGCATGCAGGGCAAATCGGTAGTGAACTCGATCTCGCTGAAGAATGGCGAAGACGAGTTCCTGCGGCACGCAGCTCTGGTCAGGCGTTACGGCGCAGCCGTCATCGTGATGGCATTCGATGAGCGTGGACAGGCAGACACACTGGCGCGCCGAATCGAGATCTGCCGGCGCGCTTACAAGTTGCTAACG
>JAFASN010000071.1 GCA_019244415.1 Verrucomicrobiota bacterium
CGGTCGAGCTGCTCCATCCATCGCGCGAGGCTCATGTGCCCTTGCGGCGCGCCCGCACGCATGTTGGCCACGTCGCGCTCGAAGCGTTTGGCGTACTCGAGAGCGCGTTTGGCGTTATCGGCGCCCCCCTCGTCGAGAAGCGCGCGAATCACGCGATCGAGCAGCTGAAAATCTTCATCCGGCCCGGGAGCGGCCAGCACCTTTTCGCCGTAACGGATGATGCGCGCGTTATCCGACGCCTCCATGGCCGATTTCGCCAGGGCCTTCTCGATCAGCGACCGCTGCGCGGAATTCGGATATTTCGCCAAATGACTTTCGAGTGCGCGGATGTAATCGACGGGACTCGATCCGGCTTCGGCCAGCGCGCGCGAAAGCTCCGATTGTTCGCGAGCCATTTCGCCTGGATCCGGCTGAGAGCGCGGCGCAGGGCTTTGTTCATGCAGGGTCTGAGTGGCGTCTGCGTCTGGTGCGGCCGGCGGCGCCGGCTTTTGAGCGATGGCGAGAGGCGCGGCGGCCATCGTCGTGATCAGAAGGGAAAGAAATTTCATCTGGATGCCCGGATGCTTTCGGCAAGCGCTGCCGCACGCGTCCGGGCCATATGCATATAAGATTCATTGTTCGCCACCCGGTCGAGCATGGGCAGGAACTGCTTTTCGGCTACGAGACGTTTTTGATTGCGCAGGATCTCGATCTGCAGGATGGCGTCCTGCACGCCCAGCTTGTCGAAACGCACCGCGCGCTCGAGCGCAATATAATTGCGCTCCGATTCGGCGATGCGCTCGAACCAATCGGCGATGGTTTTGGCGTCGAGATCGTCGGAATAGTTGAACTTCGTTTCGTGTGGGGGGCCGTCGCCTTCAAATCGCAGAGTCTTGGCGCCCATGTTGGCGACCTTGAGCCCGGATTCGAGCGGGCGCGAGAAATGATCGAGCTTGTCGGCCAGCGCGAAGATCGCCGAGCACTCGGCTTCGGTGAGCTGGAAACGCAGCGGATTGTCGTCCTTCGGATCCTCCTTGTATTCGGCCGCGCCGTTTTTATCAAGCACAATCTGGAAGTAAGCGGGCGCGCTTCCCGGGAAACTTTTCGAATAAATAATTCGAGGCTGGGTTGTTGCGAGCAGCGGGGCGGCCTCGAGCGCGGAAATAAGCGGAGCGGCGGCGAGAAGAGCGGCAAGGAATCTCAAGCGCGCGCCTCGCGATGGAAACAGGCGCGGGTAGCATGGCAGATCGCGAGCGCTAGAGCGTCGCTCGCGTCCTCGGATTCGAGAGGCTCCGGCAGGCGGAGCAGCGAAGCAACCATATTCTGCACCTGAAATTTTTCGGCGCGGCCGTATCCGACCACGCTCATTTTTACTTCCAGCGGCGAATACTCAGCGAACTCGACCGCGGCTTCGGCGATCGCGAGCAGCGCGACGCCGCGAACATGCGAAAGCTTGAGCGCGCTTTTCGGATTCAAGGCGAAAAAAACCTCTTCAACAGCGGCGACATCGGGCCTGAATTCCGACAAAAGCGAGCGCAGTTCCGTCGCGACATTCAGCAGCCGGCGCTCGAGCGGTTGCCGGGCGGCGGAACGTATGCAGCCGGCCGCGATCATGCGATGCCGACTGCCATCGCTCTCGATGAGTCCGTATCCGGTTCGTTCGGCTCCGCAGTCGATGCCGAGCACCCGCATGCGCTTCGAAATCTCCAGCTAGGCTAACGCTTCCACTTCCTGCTCGATATCGAAGTTGGAATAGACGTTCTGCACGTCCTCATGTTCTTCGAGCGCCTCGTTGAGCTTGAGCATGCTCTGCGCGTTTTTGCCTTCGAGCTTGAGAAGATTTTTGGGAACCATCGCGACCTCGGCCGAGGCGGTCTCGATACCGGCTTTCTGGAGCGCTTCGACGACGGCCTCGTGGTTATTGGGGTCGGAGATGACTTCCCAGGAATCTCCGTGATCTCTGAGATCCTCGCCGCCCGCTTCGAGAACGATATTCATCAATTGCTCTTCGGTGGCTTTTTCCTTCTCGATAATGATCTGGCTCTTGCGCTCGAACATCCAGGAAACGCTGCCCTGCTCGCCCAGGTTGCCGCCGTTTTTCGAGAAGATGTGACGGATTTCGCTTACGGTGCGGTTGCGGTTATCGGTGGCGACCGCGACCAGCACGGCCGCGCCGCCGGGGCCGTAGCCCTCAAAAATGATTTCGTCGATCTGGCCGCCTTCGAGCTCGCCCGTGCCGCGCATGATGGCTTTCTTGATGTTGTCGGACGGCATAGAAACGGCTTTGGCCGCGGTGATGGCGGTGCGGAGCCGGGGGTTGCCATCGGGGTCGCCGCCGCTGCGCGCCGCAATCGTGATTTCCTTGATCAGCCGCGTGAACACTTTTCCACGCTTGGCGTCGAGAGCGGCTTTCTTGTGCTTGATCGTCGCCCATTTGGAATGTCCTGACATACGAGAACTCCGGAAGTGCGGACGGGCCCACGAAGAGCGCGGCGTCCTGACTTCACAGGATAACAAAACGTACATTCGGGCGCGCTATGCGCGGGTCAAGCGGGGCGGGTTTCGAGGCTGTGGCGAAACTAACCCAAGTTCGTCACGGGACGGTTGAAAAATCGGCTAAGTCGTTGAGAATCAACTCAGGCAGTGGCCGAGTCTGCACTACATTTTGAATGAAATCGAAGGCGATCAGGAAGGCTGAGTCGAAGCTGATGCAGTAATGATTTCTGTTCGGCATCCGGTTCAGTGGCGCGGCGCAAACGGATCTCGCGGCCATCGGTGGTGGGTAGCACGATGTCGGCGCTCTGCAAACTGGAAAGCAAGGCCAGGGCCTTCATCGGCGAAAACGGGCGCGCATCGTCGACGCCGCTCACCGACGGCTTCGCCACAATGGCGGGCCGTTGCTTCAGCATGTGCTTCAGCGTCACCCAGAGCGCATACCCGAGGAACGCCACCATCACGTGGGCTTTGACGCGCGGCTCCTTCTGATGAAACAGCGGCCGAATGGAAAGTTCGCTCTTCAAAGCGCGGAAGGAAGCTTCAGCTTCGGTCAACTGCATGTACCTGCTCCATAATTCGTCGGCCGCTTCAGCCGTGAGATTGGTGCGGAGCAGATAAGCTCCTTCGCGCGCTTCCCGCCAGTGCTGGCGATCCTCTTTTATCTGCCAGAACAGACGGACACCCTCGGCGGTTTCGCGCAGATCGGCGTCATAGAGGTCGTTCACCTGCGGATGTCGCGCCTGAATCTTCCCCAGCCGCCGTTCCATTTTGTGGCGGTCTTTCAGCCGCCCTGTGGCGATCGTTTTCTCCAGGCCTTTCAGAGCTTTCTGCATGCTGGAGGAGAATCGGCCGCGGATCGCTTTTTCCTTTTCCCTGCGGGGCGCCGTCCGGCACAGCACATAAGTTTCCTCGCCCTGCGGAATGGCCATCTTCTTCACTTCCACTTCGGGCCGCACCTCGGTCCAGTTCTCCTTGTTGAGCAGTTCCGCCTCGAACTGCTTCATCTGGCTACGCGGGGTGCCCACCAGATACTGCCCGCCGCGCTGGCGGATCGCCGCCAGATTCTCCTCGCTCACGATGCCGCGATCGAATACCCGGATGCGGCGCGCTTTTCCGTATTTGCGCTCCACCATGCGCACAATCGTTTCCATCGTCGAGACGTCCGCGCGGTTGCCGTCGAAGGTCTCGTAACTGAAGGGAAACCCTTCGTTGTTGACGATGAGCGCAATGACCATCTGCTCGCAGTCCGGACGATGATCGCGCGAGTAGCCGCGCCGCATCATCGGATTCTTCTCCGCCGCGCCTTCCACGTACGTGCTCGTGAGGTCATACAGCAGCACGTCGAATTCGGCTCCGAACAACTCGCCGTAACGGCGCTTTGAGATGCCGCTCCAGCTTCGTCTTGTGCGGCAGGATGCGATCCAGGCAGCGGTACAGGCGCGTGTCGTTGATCTTGCCCTCTTCAATGCCCAGCAGGTCGTCCAGCGCCGTCGATGGATACCAGCGCTGCTCCAGCGCCAGTTCGCTGCCCGGCGCGCACAACCGGTTGACCGCCAACAACGCCGCCACGCGCGACCACGGCACATCGGCGGCCGCCTCATCATCGACCGCCGCTTCAAAAAATCGATCCAGTTCGAGCCGTTTCCACAACTCCAGCCCCAGCCAGCAGGCGCCGAACTGGCGCGTCCTTTCCAAGCGCACTTTGTTCAGCAGCACACGCGCCACCTGCGCATCGCCGGCCGGCGGCTCGACACCGGAGGGAAACAGTTTCAGCTGTTGCGCTTCACCCTGTTCGTTGAAGACCTCGACGGTTTTCATCCAGCGCGCCTGCGCGGAACTGTTCAGCTCGCCGAGATAGCAAAGCGTCTTCTGCCGCGGTCCGTCCGGCGTGCGCACCGTTTCCACCAGCGACCAGTAGGTATGGTCCTTCCCGTCCTTGTTGCGGGCGTGCGGCCGCAAAAACATTCTGAGCTGATCGTGTCATGAGGCGCGTTGCGGGCACAAGACGCCAGGTCTGCACTACATCGCGTTTTCGCAATACGCCGGTTGCAAATACGGCATTTACGCCGGCCGAAGTGCGCAAAAATCGCTGGTTGCGATGATCCCGTGACGAACTTGGGCTAGCAGCAACGTGGACGTATTTCTGGGCAACGGCGATGGAACTGTGCGCCCATCGCTGAGCTACACCGCAGGCATCTTGCCTCAGTCCGTTGTGGTCGGCGACTTCAACGGGGATGGCAAAACGGATCTCGCCGTTGCCAATTCGAACAGCAACAACGTGAGCATTCTGCTGGGCTATGGGGATGGTACTTTCCAGATACCGATGAACTACGCCGTTGGCAATAAGCCTCGGTCGATTGCTATAGGTGATTTCAACGGGGACGGCAAAGCGGATCTCGCTGTCGCCAACAGCACGGACGGGACCGTGAGCGTGCTTTCGGGCAACGGTGATGGTACTTTTCAAACGGGGGTCACGTATGATGTCGGTGGTTCTCATGGCTATGATGTCGCGGCCGTTGCAGTGGGACCTTTCAAGCCCGATGGTCGGACCGACATCGCTGCTACCGGGAATGAGGGCGTCATCATACTGCTGAACACTGCGCCCACACCGGACCTGGCGATTGCGAATACCGATGGCGGGAACTTCAGCCAGGGCGAGATCGGAGCTACTTATACGATTACCGTCTCTAATCTCGGCAGCGCTGCCACTTCTGGAACGGTTACAGTGACCGATGTGCTCCCCGGCGGCATCACGGGGACGGAGTTGTCCGGAACGGGCTGGATCTGCACGTTGACGAGTGTCACCTGTACGCGGTCGGACTCACTCCCAGCCGGGAGCCTGTATCCCGCGATCACAATCAGAGTGAACGTGGACGCGGGCGCTCCGAGCAGCGTCATCACCACGGCCGCAGTATCCGGCGGCGGTGAAACCAACTTCGCGAATGACACGGCCAACGATGTCACGCAAATTATCGCCGTAGGTATCAGACAAACAATCCTATTCCCTGCACTGAGCAATCGGACTTTAGGGGCGATGCCGTTCCCGATTGTGGCGACGGCGAGTTCGGGGCTGACAGTGAACTTCATTTCCAATACGCCCAGTGTTTGTACGGTCTCTGGTACGACGGTGACCCTCGTGGCAGCGGGCACATGCTCTATCACGGCCACGCAGGGAGGCAACGCGGAGTTCGCCGCCGCGGCACCAGTCACCCAAGGTTTCCTCGTGAGCGGGACCAACAATCTGAATTCGCAGACCATCACCTTCGGCGCGCTCACCAACGTCACCTTCGGCGCGGTGCCGTTCACCGTTAATGCCATGGCCAGCTCAGGCCTACCGGTGAGCTTCGCCTCGACCCCGACCGCCGTCTGCACGGTATCGGGATCGACCCTGACCATCGTTGCGACGGGGACCTGCTCGATAACTGCGACGCAGGCAGGCAACGGAAACTATAACGCTGCGACGCCGGTCGTACAGAGCTTTACCGTCCACCCTGCATCGCAGACCATCAGCTTCCTGCCGATCAGCAATGTG
>JAFASN010000049.1 GCA_019244415.1 Verrucomicrobiota bacterium
CACTTATCTGCCCACGCAATACAAAGTACTGAAAACCGTTGGCTACAGCGACGGCCAGACTGCCACTTATAATTGGGACATCGATAACGTGCCTGAGACAGGCAAAAACAGCTATAAATATTTTCCCGTCCTGACCAGCTGCGATGATGTGCGCTACAAAGGCCCCATGCGCCACATCGCTTACGCCTACCAAACTACCGCGGCCGCGCATGGAGTCATCACGGATGAAGTGAACCTCAATGGTCTATCCATGTCCAACATCAGCCCGCAGCTCGTCCGCGGTGCTTCCAGTCCGCCTCCTAGCTATACCGAGACCCGCGCCGACGGCGCTACGCGCACCTTCAACTACAGCGCTTGGGCCCAGTCGACGCCAAGTCCGGGCGAACCGCAGACCTGCCCCGACTATTCGTCGACCAATGGTCCACCGGGCCAGCAGGTGCTCAAAAGCTACAGCGATTTCCAGGGCAACTGGACAACTCTCGGCTACGACACAACCACATGGGTTCGTGAACGCTGTCACTGACGCCAATGGCAAGACCACCAATTACGTGCGCGGCAGCATCATTGGCGAAATCCAGCAGATCACTTATCCATGGGAGGCCAATGGCGCAAACAGTTCGGCCAGGCGCAGTGTGTGGTACGCCTATTTACCCAACGATCCGCATTATCTTATCGCCAGGACGGATGAGCGGGGCAGCGCGCGTGGCGATCCCAACCACACCACCACGTATCACCGCGATGCGAACAACCGCGTCTATCAGATCGATTACCCGCCTGATGCCAACAACGTGGTCGCGCACGAGTATTTCTCCTACAACACCTTCGGCCAGGTCTGGAAACACCAGCGCCGGAACAGCTATTTCGAGTACTTCCAGTACGATGGGCGAGGTCTCCTAACCGCCAAATGGAATCCTACCCTGACGAACATCTCTGATCCCAGCCAGTTATCCAGCCTGAGCGCCGCGTTCACCTCCTACAGCTATTACACCAGTGGCCCGTGGACTGACCGGGTACAAACCGTGACTTCTCCCGCGAATGCCTCTGGTGCTGTAGCTAGCGAGAGCTACGAGTACGACCGCGTCTCGCAAAACGGCATCGATGGGGACTATCAAAGCGTCGCTCCATGCGGCGGACGCGGGCTCGTGACGAGGATTACTCACGCGGACGGCACCTACAGATCGTTCGCTTACGACCAGTTTGGCAATAAGCTGGCCGAGGAAGATGAGCTGCACCAGGGGAGCACCGAATATGGCTATGACTCCTACAATCGGCTTCAGATAGTCACTGACCCGCTCAACCATAGCATCACCTATGATTATACCGAGACGAACGGCGATCCTGCCACCGACCATACCAGCAATTCTCCGCGGACGGTTACCGACCCGGCCGAAGTGGTGACGACCAATGGCTATGATAACGATTTCCGCAAGACGTCGACCCAGGTCGCCAGTAATCCTGCCACCAATTTCAAGTACGATGCCGTAGGTAACGTGACCGATGTAACAGACCCGAGAGGACACATCACCCACGCCATCTACGATTCGCGCAACCGCAAGGTGACGGTTACCGCAGCCTACAATGAGACGCTGGCTCAAAGTACCACTTATCGGTATTGGGACGGCATCAACATCCTCCAGATCGAACGGACGGACGGCCAGGTCGAGAAAAAGACGTACGATAACCTGAACCGCCTGTGGACTCACACCGAGCCGGTCAGTCCGGGCGTCACGAAGACGACCACACTCGATTATTGGCCATCGGGCAAACTTTACCACGTGAAGGATGTTAACGGCCACACCACCATCTTCAGCTACAACGAAGCCGATCTGAAAACGGTGATGCAATATCCCGACAACAGCACCGAGCAATGGGCTTACGACAACGTTTACAACCTGCAAAGCCGCACCACGGTTAACAACGAAGTGCAGACCTTCGGTTACGACAACCGGAACCGGCAGAAGACCATGAACTGGAACAACAAGGCCGATTGGGCCTCGTTTAACTATGACGCGGCCACTCGCATGACCCAAGCCAATAACCCGAACTGCAATATCACTCGCCAATACGATGCCGCCAACCGCCTCACACATGACACGCAGGCCATCATTGGTACCAGCACCATGGACGTGCAGTATGCCTATGACGGTTCACCCAGCGTGAGTACCGATAACGGACGGCTTACGGAAGTGAACATTGGCGGCACTTACAGCAGCAGCACAGGCAACTTTTCGGGCGGCTACTTCGACCGGCGCCTGAGCTACGATTCAATGGGACGCTTGCAGTACATCGGCGACGAATGGCGCGGCAATGTCATTTCCTACAGCTATGATGCCGCTTCCAATGTCAACCAGCGCAATACCATCATGAATAACGCCATCGTGGACTACGCCGGGACAAACGGATACGACGCGCTCAACCGAATGCCCCAGAGAGCTTTGACCGCCAACGGCGCCACTCTTTCCAACGAACAATACCTCTACAAGCCCAATTACCCGGACCTGTTGCAGACCGTAACCCGGAGCGAAGACGGCAGCCAGGAGCAGTTTGGTTACGATTACTCCAGCCAGCTTATTTCGGCCGCCACGCAGTCGCACAGTGTTGGCTACGCTTTTGACCTGGCGGGAAATCGCACCGGCACATCAGACAGCATCGCCGGAGGGACCAGCTATGTGCAAAAACCCGGTGGGACAGCCGCTCTGCTCAACCAGTATGATACCGTCGGCTCGGACAGCGTGACCAACAACCCTGATCACCAGATCGCCAGCTACCAGGGCGTGAATTACACCTACATCAACGACGGACGCTTGACGCAGGTGACAAGTGCGCAAGGCGGCACTTACACGCTCAAGTACGATGCTCTCGGGCGAACCGTCTCGCGCAATCTCAATGGGACGATTACCTATTATTACTACGATGGCGACCGGCCCATCCAGGAGACAAACTCAGCCGGCGGCGGCATTGCCACCAATTACTGGGGCATCGGCGTGGACGAGCTTGTCATCCGCTTTGAGCAGGGTGGGAAACAATATTTCTTCTACCAGGACCACGAAGGGAGTGTGACCCACGTGCGCAACCAGTATAACCAGCTGGTCGAGCAATACCGCTACGATAGTTTTGGCGCGCCCACCATCCGCGACGGCAGCGGCAACATTCACCAGGACGCCAACGGCCAGCCACTCTCCGCCATCAACAATCGGTTCATGTTTACCGGAAGAGAATGGGCCGGAGCGCAAGAGGGAGTGACCCTCGGCTTCTACGAATACCGCGCCCGTGCTTATCATCCCGGCCTGGGCCGCTTCATGAGTGAAGACCCGAAAGGCTTCGATGCGGGAGATTACAATCTGTTCAGGTATTGTGACAACGATCCTGAGGATAGGACGGATGCGATGGGATTGGATGACAATGGGGCGGCACAGCAGATGCGTTTCGAGCGGCAGGCCAACGCAACAGAGAACAAGTTTCTTCAAGCGATCGACCGCTTCCTGCGCACCGTGCGGCCCGATGCCGCTGGAGTTGACGCGCGTGAAGTAGCGAAAGCAGTCTTCAACGATGCTCGCGAGGCTGCTCGAGACGAAGCAAGAGATGTCCGAACTACTCCAAATGGCTCGCATCGTGGTGAAGAGCGCGCTTTCGCTGAGTATACTCCAGACGGCAAGGCACTGATTCGAAGTGGCCCGAGGACGGGAGAACATGACGAGGGTGGTAGACCGCAAGCGCATCTTCCAGGACCGCCACCTGGTGTCGGCAAAGACGCTGCGCCCGTAACTATCTCGCACAGCCATGGCCCTGGCAGCGGGCCGAGCTTGGAACGAAACGATCAGGCAGTGGCGAACGGACATAGTGCTCTCGGCAAAGCGATGATTTCGTCCGTCGGCGCAACGGGCGATTTCGGCAACCGAATCTCGATCTACGTGCCCGACGGAAACGGTGCCGGCATGTTCTTCCACTCAAGCGATGGATCAAACTTCTACACTGGGAGGTAGCTATGATAACTGAGCTGATTACAGATAATGATAGAACTCGCTGCGCGGTCGCGTTAGCTGCCGCGGTTTCACTTCTCAGCGGCGCAGTAGTGATGGGTGGCGCGGTCGTAAGTACATCTGACCACCTCACGCCTACGGAGCACAACCTCGACGCAGAGTACAAGAAGACTATAGAAGAGAAGCTTTTTGTCACGGGTGGCGATTACGGGCGCGTCCTTGTCATGGTTGGAGGAACCGAGGGTGAGTATTCAGTCTCAGTTCACTCGGACCAAAACTCTCCAACGGGAGTTACTGCCACGTTCACGAAAGCTGAAAAGAACGTTGCTGACGCAACGTGGGCTGCAAATGAGAACCGGGTTGACGCAGCCTCAATCGGCGTTGTGCGGATCGATGTGGCTATTCCCAAGTCGGCGGCACTCGTGATCGCTCAAGCGTGGAAGCGGATGCTGTCGACAGCACGTCAGATTTACCCGAGCGGTAAAGCTGAAGATGTGGTACTCGATGGAACGAATATCGAGCTGTCACTACAAGAGGCGAATGCGAGTCTGCGAGAAGCGTTAATTACGCCGGCCAGCCGCGGTTCGAAAGTTACGGCCTTGCGCCAAGCTATCGAGTTGCTCGCCCGCTACTGCTCGGCAAAACCGCCGGACAGGCCGAGTATCGCCCGCGAAATCCAGGACAAATGCGGTGCAATCCTCGGACCTTAAGCAATAAAGCAGGTCTTCAAATCGAACCCTCTGACAGGTGACGTTTGCTCGGTGGCTAGTCAGTCGACCGACGGCATTTGTAAATCAAAAGCAGCGGCGTGAAATCTAAATTCCTTTAGAGATCAGCTCGCGGTTTTGCGATTAGGTGGAAAATCGAAAGCAGTACCCAGGACGGTTCAGCGCCAATACGACGTAATCATCGGTGGGGGATGTATGTTGTCCGCGACAGGCACAGCGGTCAGGCGTTCGCTACTCGCTGGGTCAGGTCTTGCGCAGGACGACGACCGATTGGCCGAGGTTGCCTAACGACTTCATGGAGGTGCCGTTCTCCCAATGGATTTCCTCGGGAATAGGTATGTGAGGCTTGTCGCCGTCAAAAAACGTTTCAATCGCCAAGCCGCAGTGATCCGCCCATGCTTTGACGGCATCGCGGTCTATGAACTGGTTCAACTGTCCAGGTGCATCAGAGAGGACTGATCCCATAAACGTGTCCCAATGGCACGGGATGCGAAACTCAAGGAATGAGGCGACAACAAGTCCGCGTGGTTTCAAGCAGCGGGCCGCTTCTATGAGGTACTTGAAGCTCGCTTCATGGGGAAGATGCGTAAAGACCGAGAAGAAAGTCACAAAGTCGGCGGAGTTGTCTTGACACGGGATAATGAGGTCTTCTACCAGATGAAACTGCCAATCGCTGCGACCGCTCAATGATCGGGCGGTGTCAAGAAGGCTCGGCACGACGTCCGTCCCAACGTATTTGATACCCGAACAACTGGCGAGCTGCACGGCCAATCGGCCACTCCCACATCCAACGTCAATGACGAGATGGCCATCGCTCAGGCCTAATGAGCGCAACAAATAATACTCGAGTTTGCCGATCGCCTCGAATTCGCCTCCAACGGCCAGTCGCATCGCCTCAGCCTTCGAGAGAGAGGACTGCTCGAGTCTCATTACATGCTCAGCATACGAGCCAGTCTGCGAAGTTCGTGTCATCGGTGTAAAGAGCTCAAGCGACGCAGCCGCGCCTGCTCCAAAGCCCGCGGCTGCACTTGCTCTGAGCATATTGTAATCACGTTTACCCAAGTTAAACAAACCTAGTCGCGTAAGCGGTCGCGTCCGTAAGCTGAGTACGATATGCGGAACCCGGGGGGAAGGAAAGGAGTCAATCTAGGGTTGATGATTTGACCGACAGTGGGCTAAGGGTCAAAACCCTGAAGAGCCCACATGACTCGGAAGACGCTGGCAACGGTTATCCCACGCTTCTGAAGCTTCTTTCTTCATGAAAGAACATTCTTTCAGCTTAAACGAGGCTTGGTTCACGGTGCCGGAGTACTGTTTCATGGCAAAAGAACCTTCTTTTGTCCCGGATTAGTACTCTTTTACGACAAAAGAGACTTCGCTTGCCTCGGATTAGTACTCTTTTGCGACGAAAGAAACTTCTTTCGCCGCGGCTTAGTACTCTTTTGCGGCAAAAGAAGCCTGGTTTGGCGTGGAAGAAGCTTATTTCAGCGCGGGTTAGTACTTTTCTGCTCCAGGCTAAACTTCATTCGGGCGTCGCGATCGAGGGCCGAGCGAGCCAAGCGCTGGAGGAACCGTGCGATTGAATTACAAAGCAGCCTTTTACCTGCTTTGGTCGGGTTGGTGAAAATTCGCGAGCCCAACCTGATGAAAGGAGGATTCAACCTGATGCTCGAACGATGCAACCTGATGAAAGGAGGATTCAACCTGATGCTCGAACGACCGAACCTGATACTCGACAGATCTAACCTGGTGCTTCGACCATTTAACCTGATCATCAACGGATTCAACGCTGATTCTGCCGGGCAATACCCTGGCATATACTACTTTGGGAGTAGGTCAGGCCTTTCCGGGTACAATGGTACTCGCGCTGCTTAGTACTCACGCCCGAAAGCGGACGCGCTCGACCGTACGCCAACCGCAATCCGATACTCACACAGGGCGAGGTGCCGCCGGACGGGTAATTAGTATTACATCTCAAAATGATGATTAGCACGGTTTTGGGCGAGTATTGAAGCCGTCGCCCAGCTTGGCATTACGCGAAAAGTTTCGTTGAGCGCCGGCCGAAAATCATCTAAACGGGACCGCGACCAATGCTGTTCAACTCGCTTACGTTCGTCGCGTTTTTTGTCGTCGTACTTTCGCTCTTCTGGAGCATTCGTTCGTGGGACGCACGGAAAAATCTCCTTCTCGTTGCAAGCTATGTCTTTTACGGCGCATGGAATCCGCCGTTCGCCGCGCTGCTCTTTTCCACTACCGCGCTGGATTTTTATCTCGGGCGCAAGATGGGCAAGATCGAAAACCAACGCTCCCGGCGTATCTGGCTCTGGATCAGCGTGGCCGTGAACCTCAGCATGCTGGGGTTTTTCAAATACGGCAATTTCCTCCTCGAAAACTTCCAATGGGTGCTCGCGCGCGGTGGCATTCAATACAAGCCGCCGCACCTCGATGTTTTCCTGCCGATCGGCATTTCATTCTACACGTTTCATTCACTCTCCTACACGCTCGATATCTACCGCGGCGTCCTCAAGCCGACACGCTCGCTGCGTGATTTCACGCTAGCCGTCTCGTTCTTTCCGCAACTAGTTGCCGGCCCGATCGTGCGCGCGGGCGATTTTCTTCCGCAGCTCGAAGCGCCGCCGAAGTGGCAAAGCGAACGTTTTTTCTGGGGGCTGATGCTGATGACGCTCGGGCTTTTCGAGAAAGTTGTGCTTGCCGACACTTTGCTCAGCGGCTCGGCCGACCGCGTCTTTGGTTACGCCGGTCCGCTCATGGTGCTCGATTCATGGACAGGCGTAATCGCGTTTGCCGGCCAGATCTTCTGTGATTTCGCCGGGTATTCCACCTGTGCAATCGGTGCTGCGCTCTGCCTCGGCTTTCATCTCAAAGATAACTTCCGGTTCCCGTACGCTGCCCTCGGCTTCTCGGATTTTTGGCGGCGCTGGCACATCTCCCTCTCCACGTTTCTGCGCGATTATCTTTACATTCCTTTGGGCGGGAATCGTCACGGCGCCGCACGCGCAATGCTAAATCTCGTCATCGTAATGTTTCTCGGCGGCCTTTGGCATGGCGCTGCCTGGACGTTTGTCGTGTGGGGGTTGCTGCACGGGAGCTATCTTGCCATCGAGCGGTTGTTCAAGGCTTTATTCAAGCCGGCCGACGAAATCCAGAGCTTCCCGGCTCGAGTTTTCATCGGTGCACTGACCTACTTTGCGGTCCTCATCGCGTGGGTTTATTTCCGCGCCTCGAATTTTGAAACTGCAAACCGCGTGATTGGCGGAATGTTCGGTCGGCATCCGCGCCCGGATGCTATCCTCAGCACGCGCGAGATTCTTCAAGTCGCGCTCGTCACGGCTGGTTTGCTCGTCGCGCATTGGAGCATGCGCGATACATCGATTGAAAACGTCGTGGCGCGGTTGCCGCGCTGGAGCGTCGCGGCGGTCTGGTTTGTTATGGCCGGGGCAATCATCCTCACCCAGGGCAGCAGCAATGCATTCATCTACTTCCAGTTCTGAGTTTCAACGCGCCATCCCGCGTCAAACATGGCGGGGGATGACGGTCGCTGTCGTTGTCGCAATTTTTATCGCCGTAGCGGCTTGGGAAATTTACTGCCGTTCACTGGGCTACACCCCTACCCTGAACGACACCACCGACCTTTGGGCCTAAGCGAGCCGTTATGTGGAACCTGAATCGATCGCAGTGATCGGCGATTCGCGTGCATGGTTCGATGTCGATCTCAACGAGATCGAGCGCGGCCTGGGCAAACGTCCGGTGCAGCTCGCCCAAGCCGGGAGCTGCGCTTATCCGGTTCTCGAAGATCTCGCGAATGACGAGACGTTTCACGGCACGATCATCTGCAGCATCGTGCCGCGGATTTGGTTTGCTCCGCCGGGCAGTCCGCCGGTCGAACGCTCGCAAAAAGCCCTGCAACGGTTTCACGGGCAAACCTGGGCGCAACGCGTCAGCCACGAGCTGTCGGTACCGCTGGAATTGAGCTTCGCGTTTCTTAAACAGGATGATCTGGCGCTCGATGCGCTGTTGAAAGAATTGCCGATTCCCAACCGTCCATACGCGCAAGTCCCGCCGCCTTTGCCGCCGTACTTTTGTTCCATCGATCGCGAACGCCGCGCCCGCATGGTTGAGCAATGCGCCCGGCCCGGCCGCTTGCAGGACCGGGTAAAAAACGGCTGGGCTGCGCTCTTCACTCCACCGCCGCCTCCCACCTACGTTCCCACTGACGCATTCATTGCCAAAATCAACGCAGCGATTGCGGCGCGTTTCGCCGATACGAAGAGCAAAATCGACAAACTACGCGGTCGAGGTGGTAAGCTTGTATTCGTTAGGTTTCCGGTCAGCGGCGCATTGAAGAGATTGGAAGACGAGCAGACGCCGCGCGCGAAAACTTGGGACCCATTGCTGCAAGAAACGGGCGCGCGCGGAATTTACTTCGAAGATTTCCCCGAGCTATCCGGCTTCCAGTGCCCGGAATTTTCGCACCTCTCCGCCGCTGATTCGGTCGAGTTTACCAGGCGGCTCGTGCCACATTTGCGAGATGCGTTACAGATGAACAGCATCGCGGCGGATTGGTGAAAGGGCTGATCCATTTCGCGCTGTAAGGCGGCGGGCGGTCTTGGGATTGTTCGGATTGGAAAGTCACGTGCGGCCAGGAAATGGCTCCGTTCATCCGTTAACCGCACAGAGGGAGTACATGACCACGCGCGATCGGAATTAACCGGGCGCCTTCAAATCTGACAATTATGTTTCCGACGATAGGCCCGGTTTCCCGCTGGTTATCGCGATCATGGCTTACCGCCGCCTTGCGGCATGACGCCGATCTTTTGCGCGAAAGCGATAAAACGAGGGTCGTCCTTGTAGGCGAGGAGGAAAGGTTCCTCAAGAATCTCCGTTACTCCTCCGTCGTGCGCATTCCACGCGCGGTCCAGCCATTTAAACATCTCCTCCGGCTCTTTGCGGAGCGCATAGATCACCGCGATCTGGGTGGCGCCGTCGTCGGCGTCTTCGTCGAGCAATTGTTTTAACGCGACGTCTGCCGGCGTGCGGTCGCCGTGAGCGTAATAGGCCAGCGCGAGAGCATAGGTGCGCCAGAAGGGATCGGTTTCCTCTTTCGCGAATTTCACCGCGGCACCCGCGTTGCCGCGGAGAATCTGAAGAATCGCGAGTTGCAAGTAATTCTGGGAAGCGCGCGGCTGGAGTGCAATCGCGCGGCGCACGGCCGCCTCCGCCTCGTCGTAACGGCCGAGTGCAGTGAAATGA
Organism: Verrucomicrobiota bacterium; assembly: GCA_019244415.1. Lineage (GTDB taxonomy): Bacteria > Verrucomicrobiota > Verrucomicrobiia > Chthoniobacterales > UBA10450 > AV69. The sequence goes on from JAFASN010000049.1 coordinate 9,980, forward strand.
ACCGCGAGAGTGATGTACGCTCTGCTGCTTAGCGGATCGAGCGCAATCGCAGCTTGCGTGAGTGGGGTGCCTTCGTTGATCAGTCCCCGCTCGCACAACAGGCTGGCGAGATTCAGCATTACGCTCGGGTCTTGCGGCGAGAGCTCGAGCGCGCGGCGATATTCTCGTTCGGCGCCTGCGAGATTGGAATCGATGTCCAGCAGGAGCATGCCTTGCGCGCGATGCGCCTCGGCGAGATTCGGGTCCAGACGGAGAGCGCTTTCAGCCGCGGCCCGAGATTTTCGGATCGCCTCTTGGCTTTCTGTCTTCGTGACACCGCCGAACTGGCCCGCCAGACCTGTCGCCACAACCGACAGCTTTGCATAGGCTAGGGCGTAACGCGGATCAAGCCGGATCGCCTCCTCGTAGTAACCGATGGCTTTGCGATTATCATCGGCGGTATGGCCATTGTAATAGAAATTTCCCTGCAGAAGGGCGTTATAGGCCACGACATTTTGGTTCGAAGGGGTGGCGGCGGTGGCCAACTCCACCCTTTGCCCATCGTTACCTAGCAGCGCGACCTTGAGCTGCTTCGCTACCGGGCCGGCTATGTCCGATTGCACCGCGAAGATGTCCTTCAATTCTCGGTCGTAAGTATCCGACCAGACACTAGCGCCGTCAGATGATTTGATCAGCCCCACCGCAATGCGCACCCGATCTGCCGATTTGCGCACGCTGCCTTCGAGCAGGTAACGAACGCCAAGCTTTTCGCCGATTGTCTTGCTGTCGTCCGTCTTGCCTTTGAACTGAAAAGATGAGGTGCGGCCGATGACCTTGAGATCTTGCAGGCGTGACAGCGAAGAAATGAATTCTTCGGACATGCCGTCGGAGAAATACTCGTTAGCCGGGTCGCCGGTGGAATTGACCAGCGGCAGCACGGCGATCGATTTTTCGGGCACGGCAGCGCCCTTTGTCGCTCCTTTGTGAGAGGTAAAATAAGATGCCGCACCTGCCACAAAAATGGCTATGAGCGCGAGGGCGGCGAGCCAGCCCACACTGCTGCGTCGCATCGGCTTTTCCGCGACGGGCTTTGCCATGGCCTGCTGCAACTTCTGCGGCACCGTACTATTACCCAGCGGCTCCGCGTAGATTAACCAAATGTAGCCGGATGCCATGCTTTACTTCACAATCACCCAGATCGCGCAAACGCGGCGCCCATTGTCGCAGAGGCATCAGATCATCCGCAACGTGCTGCGAGAGGAGGATATGCCCGGTGTCACCGCAATCCATCACCCTCTGCGCGATGTTTATGCCCGCCCCGGCAATGTTGCTTCGACCGCTCACATCGGTGACTTCGCTCACCGGCCCGCTGTGAATGCCCATGCGCACGGGAAGTTCCGGATGTTTGCGCAGAGCTTCCGCGATCTCCAGCGCACAACGCGCCGGTTCCTCCACACTGTGACGAAAGACAAGCGCCATGCCATCGCCGGTCGGTAGCGTAACGAGTCGTTCGTCCGGTGACTCCCGCACCCGCGACGTTGCGAGCACGATTTGCGTGAGCTGATTTAGCCGCTCGCCTTGTTCCTCAATCAGGAGCTTCGAATAACCGACAATGTCGATGAAGAGAACGTGCCCGATCTCGAGCGACGCCTTCATTTTATCTTCCGGCATTGAACGACTCGTTAACAGGAAGTATTGCGGCAATTTTCTCGAAGCGCGCATCGTCGCGCAATGGATCGAGAGCCGGATGCACCGGAATTTGGAACGCGAACCAGTTCGGCTCCTCGGCCATTTTCGGCAGCCAGCGAAAAGCTTCCTCGCGATCTCCACGTTGCACGTGCGCGAAAACGTAGGGCCCAGCTGCGACGTATTCCCCGTGCGCGACTTTAAGATCGAGCGCTTCGAGTTCGCGCTCGGCGCGCAAGCGCACCGCCGCTTCGAATCCCGCCGCAGCAAACGCTTGCTCGAGCATGCGGGCGTCTTCCTCGTGTCCGCCTAACGCGAGCGCGGCCGACCATTGCACGATTGCTTCGTGCTGCATGCCTTTCGCGACACACACATCGCCGAAGTACTCGTGCGCCGCGACGTAGTTCGGAAAAATATCGAGCATTCGGCGGAAGTGCGCGACTGCGCGATCGTATTCGCGCATGAAATAGAGCGACCTGCCGTAGTGCAAGTTTAATCCCGGAAAAAATGGGTCGATCGCCATCGCGGCCTCCATCAACGCGAGCGCTTCGTCCTTCCGACCGAGCAAGCTCAGACAGACGCCATAGTGGTGACGAATATCCGCAAAGTTAGGGTTGGATTCGGCGCCGCGTTTGAAGGCACGCTCGGCCGCGGCAAGATCGCGCTTCCACCACATCTGCAGCGCGAGCTCCGCGTTCAGCGCTTCACCCAGCGTATCGTCGAGCACGAGCGCTTTTTGCGTCGCGCGCTCTGATTGCCTCCATGAATCGGGCGAGAAGATTCCGTTTGCCGCTCCGAAGGAATAGTACAGACCTAACCCTGCGTAGGCCGGCGCGTAAGATGCATCCCGCGCGATCGCCTGCTCGAAGCAATCGCGAACGCGTTCATAACCTGGCGCGAGAAAATTGCGCCAGTGAAACCGGCCTTTGAGATACCACTCATGCGCTTCGAGATTTGTGGTCGGCTGCGCAGCAATCGCGCGGCGTTCCGCACCGGTCAGCTTCGCTTGCAATGCCTCTGCGATATTCGCGGCAATGTCGCTTTCGACTTCAAAGATATCGTCCAGTTCGCGGTCATACCGTTCCGCCCAAAGATGCGCGTCACTGCGTGCATCGATGAGTTGCACATGCACGCGCACTTTGTCCCCTGCGCGCCGCACGCTCCCTTCCAGGATGGTCGCCACGCCAAGTTGTTGTGCGATCTCCGGCAGGTGCGCAGTGGCGCCTTTGAAACGCTGGGTTGAAGTACGCGAGATCACTTTCAAGTCGCGGATGCGCGCCAAACGCGTTAGCACTTCTTCCTGAATGCCATCGGCGAAATAGGCGTTCTCTTTGTCGTGGCTAAGATTTTCGAAGGGTAGTACCGCGATCGATTTTCGCGGGGCAAGAGGGACTTCGATTTTCGTGTCGACGGCGCGGCTAAGCTTCGCCGGCCGCGCGGCGTTGCCAAATTCATCCGAGTAGAGATTGAATAGTCCGAGGGTGACGCCGTGTTTGACCTGGCACGTTCCGAGATCGTGCAGAAGCGGTCGCCAACGCGCGTATTGCTCGAGATCATCGGCCACGCGTTTGGAAAGCAGAATGTGACCGGCATCGCCACAATCCATCACCCGCTGCGCAATGTTAACACCCGCGCCGGCGACGTTCTCCTGCTCGCTTAAATCCGTGACTTCGCGCACTGGCCCGCTGTGGACGCCCATTCGCACGCGCAGTTCCGGATGCCGCCGCAAGGCACGCGCAATTTCGATTGCACATAAGACAGGTTGTTCCGGGCTCGTGCGAAAGACGAGCGCGCCACCGTCACCCGTCGGCAAGCGCATTAACTTGCCTTCACGTTGCGCTGCGCGAAATGGCTCGGCCGCACGCGCAATCTCGCGCAGTCGCTCAAGATATTCGCTCTGCACGTCGATCAGCAGCTTCGAGTAACCGACGATGTCAATGAAGAGAACATGAGCAATCTCGAGCTCGCTTTCCTTTCTTACTTCAACAGACATGCTTGGCTCGGAACAATATAGTAGCGGCACTAGAGGGGGCGAGGGGTTTCGGTGCGGCGAGAGAGCGTGTTACGGCAAAGTTATGCACGCGCGAGAAGCAGCCCTGGAGAACCTAATTGCAACACGGGTACTTTGCCGTGGCGATTGGGCGCAGTGAACGGATAGGTATGGCGCCGCCGCTTAGTACTCTTTCGCGACAAAAGGAGCTTGGTTTTCTTGGAGGAAGCTTATTTAAGCGCCGGTTAGTACTTCTCTTCTCGAGCCTAAACTTCCTTCGCGACTGCATTTCGGATCCTACTGACCAGGGATCGCACACACCATGCGACGAGATCCTATGACGTCGCGTCTTACGTACTTTGGTGTGACTTGGTGACAACCAGAACAGACGCAGGATAGGGTTTCCTGGTTGTTCACGACGCCAAGCAAATCGGCGTGTGGTTCAGACGCCCTACAACCCTGCCCCCGATCATCGCCTCTGTTCCTCAGCGCACAATGCTCAGAAACGGAAGCAAGGCGAAGAACGCTGCGAGTAAGCCGAGGAGCGAAACAATCGTCGTGGCGATGCCGAGTGAACGCGAGCGGATCCATCCGCTCACGCCGAAGCTGGCGAACAGCAGTACAATTCCGCAGAGGAACAGCATGGAAAGCGCGACGGTCTGGCGATATGGTTGAGGCGCCGTATTGGCAGCGCTGACAAGCGTCGCCCGCGAGGCGGCGAAAGTCATTCCGAGTGTCACCGGCAAGAATGCGACGGAAGCCGCCACCGCCATGAAAGCGGCCCACGTTCCGGCCGAGTTTTTAACCGAGCCCGAAAGCAGCGTGCCGTAGAAAGTAAAAGCGAACCCGGCAAGGACTGAACTAACGAAGGCGAACTGCCGGTAATACTCGCTGCTCATCATTGTTGCTCTTCAGAGCGCTGCACCTCAGGGCGTTTTTTGCGGCGCAAGCGCATCCAATTGTTCCAAGTTTTGAGCATGCTCTCTCGCGGGCTGAGGTAGCGCTGGTTTAGCTCGTTGCCCTTCACGATTTGCGCGAGCATCGCCTGCACCGACAGCTCGGCCGCGTGCACGATGGTGTAGGCGGTGCCGACGGCGGCGGCGTGGTGGGCATCGCTTGCTGCGGTCATCGGCAGGCCGCGTTCCTGCGCGTACTTAAATGCATAGGTGTTGTAGCGACGCAATGTTGTCGCCGCGTTAAAAACTTCCAGCGCATCGATGGGCAGCGTCTCCAGCGTGGCGAAACGAATCCCGGCACGAAATAAATCGTAAGGATGCGGTGGAATGGCGAGACCGTTGTGCTCATGAATGATGTCGCAGACTTCGCGCGCCGGCCTGCCTTTCAATCGCTGCGGCAAAGGCAGCGTCGTGCCAATGCAAAGAAGATGGCCCTCATCGGTCGTAACCTCGACGCCGGGAATAATAAGGAAATCATCGACCGGTTTGCCGTCGGCCCGCATCAGGCCTTTATCGAGCGCGTAAGCGATGGCGTCGCAGGTATTGTGATCCGTAATCGCGACCGCCTGAAGGCCTTTGGCGCGCGCGCTCGTGATCAAGTCTTCCGGACTCGAGACACCGTCACCGGAAAAAAAAGTGTGGGTGTGAAGGTCGACGTTGAAGGCCATGTCCGCGACGCTAATTTGGCGCGCGCCAAATGGAAAGCATCGGTTTCAAGGAGTGGTCGCTCGTCTGTGATGCAATCGGGCGCGGCGAACAATGCGTACTTTTGCGCAAAGGTGGTATCGCCGAAGGCCGCGGCGGCTTCTGCTTCCAGCATCGTGAGTTCTTTCTCTTCCCGACGTTTTTCCACGAGCAGATCACAAACGTGCGAAATGCGCCGGGCACACTGCCGCAGGCGACTGACCTGAGTACAATAACCCTCTACGTTCAGATCGAGCAGGCCGTGCACATCACCTCGCTAGTGATGGCGGAAGCACTCGCACCCTTACACGTGCTCGCGCCGAGGCTGGTCGCGGAACGCTTCGCCTACAAAGGCGAAGGGCTGAGTGTCGCGTTCGTGCGCGCCTTTCAATTGTCACAGCCGTGGTCGTTTCCTAACGAGAAACGGTTCGGTGGCTGTCGTTCGTGGATCAGTCTTCCTGCCCCGCCACCCCTCTACATCCAGCCGGTACTCGACGACCACGCTCACAGGCAACGGCGCGCTCAGTTCCACAGAATTGTTTCGTCTGCCAAAACCGCGGCGCTGCAATCTTAGTACGGACGCGCGGCCGCCTTTTGCAGTGACGCCGCGAATCTCTCGCGCGAGTGGGCCCTACAGTTCGATCGCCTGCGCGCTGCGGATGTCCTCACTCGCGCGGATCTCCGCCAGCAACTCTTCCGCCGGCCGGGCGTCGAGATTCAAGACCATGAGCGCAGTGCCACCGGCTTCTTTCCGGCTCAGCGACATCGTGGCGATGTTCACGCCGTGCCCGCCCAGCATAGTACCGATGCGCCCTACCATTCCCGGCCGGTCCGTGTTTTCGAGCACCAAAATCACGCCGCGCGGCCGCGCTTCCACTGGCCGCATGTTGATGCTGATGATGCGCGGCGTTGCCCCAAAAAACGCCCCGCCCACGGAAACCGTTTTCTCTCCGGCGCGAGCAGACAGCTCCAGCATGTCCGAGTAATCACCGCGCGCGCTCAGTCGCGTTTCGTTGATCTCGAGGCCGAGGCTTTCCGCAAATGCCGGCGCATTGACTTCGTTGATCTCCGGCCCGCCGGCGCTTTGCAGGAATCCTTTTAGTACCGCGCGAGTGATCGCAGTCGTGTCGGTCTCGTTCACTTTGCCGCTGTAATTAATATTCAAATGATCGATGTGCCGGGGCGCAAGCTGTGAAAGAAAGCGGCCAAGTTTTTCGCCGAAACGCAGGTGCGGTCCGATGATGGCGAGCGTCTTCGCGTCCAACGACGGCATGTTCACCGCGTTGCGAATCGTGCCTTCCAGCAGCGCGGCGCGAATCGATTGCGCGATCTCGATGCCCACGCTTTCCTGGGCTTCCGCCGTCGATGCGCCCAGGTGAGGCGTGAGGACAAGGTTGGGAAATTCACGCAATGGGGAATCGGCCGGCAGCGGCTCCGTTTCAAAAACATCGAGCGCTGCGCCCGCCACGTGGCCCGAGCGCAAGCCATCACACAGCGCGCGCTCATCGATCAAGCCGCCGCGCGCGCAATTCACTATGCGGACGCCGCGTTTCGTTTTCGCGAGTCGTTCCGCGTTGAGAATGTGATGCGTCTCCGGCGTGAGCGGCGTGTGCAGCGAAATGAAATCTGCCCGCGGCAGCAGTTGTTCCACTTCCTCCACCAGCTCGACCTGCAAACTGCGCGCTCGTGCCGCCGAGAGATATGGATCAAATGCGAGTACGCGCAGTCCGAAAGCGATGGCGCGCCTGCTCAGCTCGCTACCGATCCGGCCCATACCGATGATGCCGATGGTCTTATTGTAAAGCTCCACCCCTTCCAGTTTCTTCCGCTCCCACGCGCCGGATTTCACCGTCGCATCAGCGCGCGGGATATTGCGCGCAACGCTCACCAGCAGCGAGAAGGCGTGCTCGGCCGTCGAAACCGTGTTTCCTCCGGGCGCGTTGAGTACCACCACGCCGCGACGTGTCGCGGTCTCGACATCCACGTTATCAACGCCGACCCCGGCCCGGCCCACCACGCGCAATTTTTTCGCTGCGCTGAACACCGGAGCGGTCACTTTCGTCTGGCTGCGCACGATCAGACCGGCCGCGTCACCGATCGCAGCCATTAACTCCGGCTCACTCAATCCGGTTTGTACTTGCACCTCGAGAGCGCCATCACGCGAGAGCTCGTCGATTCCACTCGACGAAATTGGATCAGCGACAAAAACTTTCGGTGTCATTCTCGAATCATCTAAGCAGTTCTTGTTCTGGCTAACGCCCGAGGAAATCACCCGTAGATAACCAGTCGAATGCTGTCGGGTAATTGGTCGGCGACATTAATCACGACATTGCCGCGCAAAAGATTGGCAAGTGTCCGCCGGTGCGAAGTACCGAGCATGAGGAAATCGACGCCGATGGTCGCGGCAAGATCAAGGATCGTCGCCGATGGGTCCTGGCTGATGGCATACACAGGCATGACCGGAACATTTCGCTCGTGACCGAGCTTCAACATTAAGGAAAGAATCGCGTTCGCTTCCGGATCATCCTGCCACCGCGCGCGGCCGCGCACCGGCGCGGCGCCATAGTACACTGCGACCTCTTTCACAAAAAGTACGTAAAGACTCGCCTTGCGCAGCAGCGCTTCGTCCAGCGCATAACTCAACACGGGCGTGATCCCGCGCGCGGCGACCATGATCCGTTGCCCTTCTTCGAGTCGCGGCGTCATCGTCTCGGCCAGAGTCGGTGTGACCATCTCGGCGACTTGCTTGCTCACCGTGAGCGTGGTGATGCCGGAGCGTTTTTGCGTCCAGGTGCGCAAGAGCATCCCGATGCCGAGTACCGCGAGTACGAACTGAAGCGCGTCGAGCTTGGTGTGCGCGAGCGTGATTTCGACCAGGAACAATATCACAAACGTGACGGCGAAGAGCACGCGATGGATGAGCTTTACCGGCAGTGCGCGGTTGAACGCACATGAACCGAGATTCACCGTAATCGCGCCGACGACGCCGATGGCGTAAAGCCCGGCCAGCGCGGTGAAGTTTGCCGTCGCGACAATAACGACGACGGGCAGAGCGACCGCGATCAGAATGGGCAGACGCGGAACGCCGTGGCTGTTTAAGCGAGTGAATGCCGGCGGCATTTCATCATCGCGCGCCATCATGTAGAGCAAGCCGGTCATGGCGACGATGGCGGTGTTGGCTGCGCTAACGAGAAGCAGACAGAAAACGATCCCGATGACCCAGCCAAACGCGCTGCCGAACAGTGGCCCGAAAGTCTGGGTGCCGAATTGTTCGCCGATGAAGCGCAGCGAATCTTCGCTTCGAAGCGTCAGCGCCTGGCGCATCGAGTGCGTTCCATCCGCCAGCCTGACGGTGGCGTTCGGGTTGAGCGAAAGCATGGCCCAGCCGAGCAGCGCCGTGCCAATGACAACTTCGACTGCGACCGGCCAGATCGCCCTGGCTGATTCGCGCGCCACCGCGGGATGTTCTGGAGTTGAACCGGGATCAAGTTTCATCACGCCGGTCATGTTCGCGATCGCTTCCACGCCGCTGAGCGCGAGGATCACGCCCACAAATTGCACCCAGAGTTGGACCGGGTTTTCGTGCGGCGGTTCGAGGTAGCGCGTGGTCAGGTGCGGCGCGGTGAGGAGGATTAACATCAAGACCACGAGTACCGTCGGAACCGAGAGGGTGACGGCCAGGCTGCCGCTGTGTTTCGGGCCATACCAGTTGATCACGCCCATGAGGAGCAGCATTCCCACCGTCGCCCAGACGATGTGCTGCTTAAGAATCGGCACATTAAAGTAGCTCAAACCCGACCAGCCGCTCAGCGCTGCCGTTACCGTGAGGTCCGCGATTAATAAAAGCGCACCCACCACCGCGAGCAGCCGGCCTTGTGAACGGGCCGCGGAATAAACGCCGCCGCCATCCGGGAAATAACGACAGATGACGGCATAGTTAATCCCCACCAGCCCGGTGAGTACGCAGACGGCGAGGACGATGGGCAGCGAAGCGTAACCAGCAGCCAGAAAGGCCAGGCCAATGACGTAGGCCTTGCTCGTGCCCCAGTCGCCATAAAGCAATGCGGCAGCGCGCTTCCAGTCGAGATTGCGCGGCCGGTGCACACCAGCCGCTTGCCCGGGGACGGGTTGAGCCATCTGTGGCCGGGACTTTCGACTGCCGTGCGCGGCGGGCGCAAGTCGATTCTGCTGCCAGAGACGCGCCATCTCGCAGCGACGCCTTACAGCGGAAGCGCTGGCTGCTGTGGTTGGGGCATCAATTCACGATGTGGCGCTGCAAAGTCGTGAGCTCCGCGATGGCCTCGATCTCGGCCGTCTGTGGAAACATGTCGAGAGGTGTGATCGAATCGATCCGAAACGAGCTGCGCAGTTCCCGCAAGTCGCGCGCGAGTGTTGCCGGATTGCACGAAATGTAGATGCAACGATCTGGTCTTAGCTGCGCGATCGCCTGCCGCACGCTGCTGCTCAGACCTTCTGCCGGAGGATCAACAATCAACGGGGTCGAGTTCGCTCGTTCCCCTCTCTCAATCGCGCAGCATTCTAGCTCGCGCAGCAGAGCGTCTTCCACGCGTCCCGCGATGTAACGCTCGTGCGGCTGAGCATCGCGCTCCGCAAGCGCAATGGCGTGAGCGTCCCAATCAATGCCAATGACGCGTGCGAAACGGTTGCGCAATCGCTTCGCGAAAAACCCGGCGCCGCAATAGGCGTCGATCAATGTTCCGCTCGCACCGGCTAGCATCCAGTCCACAACATCGAGCATCGCCGCCGCAACGCGGTCGTTCGCCTGAGCGAAGACGCGCGGAGCTTTGCGACCGCGCAGCGTGTAATGACCTTCGCCGGGATGAGCTGCACGCAACTGTGCCAGCTCCGCGTTTACGTCATCGGAGGAAATGGGGCAGCGTTCTACATCGATCAACGCATCAGATTCGCGCTGGAAAAAACCGATCACGCCATCGCGCACATGCACCGTGATGCGATTGCGGTAGCCGTACTCAAGCGGTGACGCGATCATCGGCAGCACCGGAACGTCGATAAGCCCACCGATGCGAGCGAGCGCTTGTTTTACCTGGCGCGTTTTGATGGCGAGCTGGTGCCCGTACTCGATGTGCTGGTAAACGCATCCGCCGCACCGGCCAAAATACGGACACGGCGGAGTGACGCGATGCGCCGAAGGCCTTGCCACCGCGACCAGTTCCGCCTCGACGAAGCGCCGTTTTTCGCCAGTGATGCGCACCGAGACCGTCTCGCCATCAATGACGTAGGACACAAACGCCGCTTTCCCATTCACCCGGCCGACGCCTTTGCCGCCGAAAGCAACGTCCGTGATCTGTACTTCAACGACGCCGGTCATTGCCGACGAGCAGCCTGAAGCGTTGTCATGCTTATGCTGATGCTCGCTCCGGGAGACGTTTCGATTCCGAGCACGCTCACGAGCAGGAGCACGACGACGAACTTCGGATCGACGGCGATCTTCCACTGCGCGAAGTGCGCTCCGTCGTCACTCCCTAAGTACGCATCCCGTTAGTAGTCGCGCGTGTAATCGTACTTTGTTTCGTTCCCCAGCTCGGGCGGAAACTCGGAATAACCCGCATGAATCCACGGAATATCGCTGGGCAGCAGCGGATAATAGCTGTCCCGCCACGCCGGCACCGGCCAGAGCAGAATCTCGACTAAGCCTGCGATGTGCCGCACGCCCGATCGGCCAAGGCCGCGCACCACGCCGTATCCAGCCGCGGCGGCGTTGCCCTCGTCGGTGTTGATCGTTGCGATCGTCACCGGTACTTCCGCGGGCGCGAGGAAGAAATTCGAGAGCCCGCGCCCCAGTTTACGCGTCGGCCCGTAATCGTTTGACGGCGGGTCCTGAATGTCAGCGAAAACGGTGGTCGCGAAGAGCAGCGTTGCGAAAAAGAGAATGGCTTTCATACGCAAGGCGGCATTCAAACAAAGATGGTGCGACAGAACAAATCAATTTCGCAAACTTCGCCGGCTGGGGTTGCCTGTCGCGAACACGGAGAGCGAGATCGTCACTGCCAGCACGAGCACGATAACGAGCAATGAGAGGTAATTCGGGATCGGCAGATATCGCGAGAGAAGCATTTTCACCCCGACAAACCCGAGGATGACCGCCAGCCCGTGCCGCAGATAAACGAAGCGCGTCATCGCATTCGCCAGCAAAAAGTAGAGCGAGCGCAGCCCCAGGATGGCGCAGATGTTCGACGTATAAACAATGAATCTGTCTGTCGTGATCGCAAAAACCGCAGGGATGGAATCGAGCGCAAAGACGAGATCCATCACATCGATGACCAGCAGGACAAGGGCGAGCGGCGTAAGCAGCAGCCGCCCATCTACTCGCGCCGTGAAATGACCATCGCGGTACTCAGGCGTGACCGGCAGAAGTTTGCGGCACAAACGAAGCAGTTTGCTTTGGCCGAGATCGGTTTCCGGTTTGCCGAAGCCCATCCGCACGGCCGTGACGAGCAGGAACAACCCGAAAATGTAGATGATGAAATGGAACCGCTCGACCAGCGTCACCCCGAGAAAGATCATGATGCCGCGCATTACCAGGGCGCCGACAATTCCCCAGACCAAAACGCGGTGTTGGGAGATCGCTGGTACTTTGAAGTAGGCGAAAATCAGCACGAAGACGAAGATGTTATCGACACTTAGGGAATACTCGATGAGGTAGCCGGTGAAGAAATCGACTGCGCTGTCCACCCCTTTGATCCGCAGCACCAGCACGTTGAACACAAGCGACACCACCACCCAGATAGCGGTCCGATGCGCCGCTGCGCGCATGCTGAGTTCACGGTCGCGCCGCTTGAATTGAAAAAGGTCAACCGCCAGCGCGATGAAAACGCCCACGTGGAACGCAATCCAAAACCAGAGGCTGGTTGACACGGGCGCAACCGTTTCACGTTGCCCATGCAAGGGCAATGCCCTGCTACGGTTTTTTCAACAACAGATCAGGTGACCCAAAGCCGTACTTATCCTTTCGCCCCTGCTCCCCCATTGCTCCTGCTGATCGCCGTGCTCGTACTCGATGTTAGCGGCATGCTTACGTTAGATCGCATGGCGTGACTGTAGGATCGCGCGAGGAGCGTGGCCCTATCGCCCGTCGCCCCTTTCGAAAATTTCCGGCATTTATTCACCGCCAGTTGCATGCTGATTTGTCGAGTGAAACGACTGGCTTTTTCAGAAGTTCACGAACGAAGTTATTCACATACCTTGCGGAAAAATTTGCTTGACCCTTTCGCGTCAAAATCTCACAACGACCACTGATCCACGACGATCCCCAGCTGACTCCGGCTTGACCCGCAGCCGACTTCGGACGCTCGCGCGACGCCGAACCAAACCCGCACCTGGAGGAAACAGAATGAATCGACTTCTCGCAGCATTCGCGACTTGCTGCACGATCTGCTGCGCCGCTGTCAGTCACGCTCAATCACCCGCGGACCCGTTGCCGCGAATCGACCGCGGTCCCGCCGCCGCGCTCTCGTTCGACGGCGCAGGCCTGATAACCTTCCCCAGTGCACGAGGCTTCTTCCCCCGTGTAGCGGCGCGCACGAATCAGGCTGTAGCAGCGCAACTGCAATTTCCGGCCGATCTCGCTGGGCAAGCTGTGCGAGTCCAATCACTCGATGGCTCTCAGGTCATCGGCGGGACAGACAAGCTCACCCTGGCACCAGATGGAACGGCAACTGTTCGAGTTCGCCTTGGCGCGGCGGAAGGACTTTATCGAATCGGCGTTATCTGTGGCGACTCGCATGCCCTGCTCCGATTCTACGCCTTTGCTCCTGGTGAACCGATCTCAGACACAACGCTGCTGGTTCCAACCGCCACCCCATAACCAAAGGAGCAACAGATGATCTCACCCCTTTTCCTTCGCAAAAACTCGGCCTCAGTGCGCCGCTCCGCAGTTGTTTCGCTGCTCCCGTGTTTGCTCTTTGTCCTAGGCTCGAATCCCGTGTTCGCTCAGATCGGCGGCACCAATCCCACTGGACCAGCCGGCGCGTTCAACGGCTCAGTCACGACCGGTTGCAGCTATGACCCCTCGACCGGAAATGCGATTAGGCAAGTAACCGATCTAGCGCTACCCAGCGTCGGCGCGTATCCGCTCGCCTTTACCAGGATCTCGAACAGCCGCGCGTCTGCCGCAACGATGCCCTTCGGTCATTCCGGTAGCTGGGAGCATTCTTACGACTGGGAGGTAATCTACAACACAACGACTAACCCGAAACCAACGAGCTACGAGATCATTTTCCCTGACGGGCGGGACGAAGTATTCAATTCCTCGGGAACACCTACTTCCAAGGGAATAAGAGAAAAGGTCATTCCACTCAATACCACGACGATGCTCTTCTACCTTGTCCTGCCAGATGGCGGCAAAGTGGAATTTACAACCACCCGTTACTCGTCTGGGGCCATTAACACGTTCTACTCCATAGTAACTGGCCTGATCGATCCTTATGGTGAGCGCACCGCAATCGGATATAATACGGATCAGGCGATCAGCCAGATCACCGAACCAGGTGGCCGATACATCCAGCTCCTCTACGTTCCTGGAAGCAGCAGCGCTGAGATCGACCACATCACGGGCAGTGACGGACGGAGCGTCCAGTATAGCTATACTACTGGTCTTGACGGCACTCCTGCACTGACCGGCGTTACTTATTACGGCGACAGCACCATCCAGGCGAGTTACACCTATCAGGCAGCAAACGTCTCGCCTACGAGCAATTATCCGTTACTCGCGACCTGTGATGACCCAATGTACGCGGGCCCGATGAAGAAGATTACGTACACCTTCGCTACGAGCAATGCCGACAGCACTATCCCTGTCGCTTACGGTCAAATCACGAGCGAAAACAGCGGCACAACCGGGCAGATGGTTTCGCAGCTTGTTGTGCCGGTTGCCACTCCTGCCGGCAGCAAGCGCACGGAAAATCGCGGTGACGGCCCCTCGCGTTCGTTCACCTATAGCACCGCGGGCTTCCTCACGTCGTTCACTGATTTCTATGGTGTGGCCGCGACACAGGGATACGACACAAACGGCTTCCTCAACTCATACACCGATCGTAACGGTAACCAGACCAGTCTCACCAATGATCCAGGTACGGGCAACATCCTCACGATCACCTATCCATCGACCCCGAGTGACACCCCGACAGGTACGCCGCGCGGGACTGTAAGCTACGTGTATGGCTCCTCGACCTGCCCAGATCCAAACAACAAAGACCCGCATTATCTCTACAGCGCGACGGATGAAGGAGGCCATGCCACAACGTATCTGCGCGACTCGCAATACCGCGTCACCACGATCAACTACCCCGACACAGGG
>JAFASN010000082.1 GCA_019244415.1 Verrucomicrobiota bacterium
TTGACTCAAAGTAGGCCCGAGTGCGCGCACGATCACTTTGGTTGAACCGCTGCCTCCCCCGACAAACCCGCCGATCATGACGTTGTTGCCGGTACTAACAAAACCGCGTGTACTGATGTTCGCCAGCGTGGTCGCGGGCGACTGGTCCAGATCGTACACCTCCACCAACCCGACGCCGGTCTGTGTTCCTTTGCCAGTGGCGATGGCGGTGTAGTTACCAGGCGCAAGCGACATGAGAATGGCCGATTCGAGTGGATTAGGCGGCGCTTTGCCGGTCGCTTGAATGGCCGCGCCGTTCGGTACTTGCCAGTTGTCATTTGTCGCCAGAATGGTGTCGTGTCCTTGCGCATCGGTGTGATGCAATGTGAGCACTGGATCAGGCAGAACGCCGGTGACGCCGTACTTGGCGAGAGTGGGCCCAAGCGCGCGAACGAGCACCTGTTTGTTGCCGGCGCCATGAATAATGAACCCGCCGATGGCAACTTCATTTCCCGTGAGGACATCCACGCGCGTGGAGATGTTGATTAACCGGCTGTTAATCGGCGTCGCGGTCGGAGTCGGCGTTGGCGTCGGGTTGCCCGAAGGATACACCGGTGGAAAAACTGCGACGCCCTGTGGTCGGGTGAAATTGCTGCCGAGCGTCGTGCGCGTTCCGCTCGGGCTGAACATATAAACCGAGTTATTGGCGAAACCGACGTCACTGCTGACGTAAACATTGCCGGCGGAATCAACCGCCACGTACTCAGGCGCGCTCACGTTGGTCGTAAAGGCGCCTGCGGGGGCGCCCGCAAGCGTGTACTTCAGGATGCTGTTGCCTGATGCGACGTAAAGGTAACCGGACGTATTGAAGGCAAGGCCGACTGGCCTGCTTACACTGGCAAAGACGCTCTTCGCTCCGGTCGGGCTAAATTTGAAAATCGTACTGCTACCGAAATCTGCTTCGTAGAGGTTGCCCGAAGCGTCACACGCCAATCCTTGCGGTTGATTCAGACCAGAAGCGAATGTGCTCTGAGTGCCAGACGCAGAGACTTTATAGATTGTACCCGCGGTGCTGCTGCCGTTCCCGTCATCGGCAAAGTAAACGTTCGCGCTCTTATCCAGAGCGATCCCGGTCGGATTGAAGAAACCGGTCGCAACCGTGCTCTTCTGGCCGGTGGGCGTAAACTTGTAAACGCTCGAGACGCCACTGCCGACCGTCCCCTCGTAGTTATCGCACTCATAGACGTTGCCGTTCACATCAGTGGCGAGGCCATTCGGATTGTAAACGTTCGACGCGAAAACGCCGTCGTACGTAGGCGGCGTGTATTTGTAGATATCAGCGGCGTCGGCAACGTACAGCTCTGTCGCCTGGCTACTGTGTGGCGCCAAGCCGACGATTAGAACGAAGAGGAAACTGGCGGTAAGTGGGCCGGCTGATCGAAAACAAAGCTTCATGTCACCCTACACATGCGGAAAAACCGGCCGGAATCGCTCACGAAACAAGGGCGATCTTTCCCGCAGGGCGGCTGATTCCCCGCCGAGCCAGCGTTACTCGTTGAGGGACCAGCTAAAACGCGCCGTGCAGCGCGAGCATGCCGTAGGGGGCGCCGCTTTGCTGATGGTAGCGGATGTTGGCGCGGTAAAAGTCGAAGTTGCGGTAAGGCTGGTAACCGGCTTCGGCGTTCAACGAAAGCCATCTGGTGATTTTCCAGTCGAATCCGGCGCCGGCGCGCACCTCGCTGTAGGTGAGTACGGCATGATTCAGCTTCGGAATGCCACTATCGGTGCCGAAAGTGTCGCTGACGCGGAAATTTGTTTCCTTGAAATTGCCGCCGACGTATAGGGTGAGGCTTTTGCTCCACTCGTACTCAAGGCGCGGAGTGGGCGCGACGGCATCGAGCACCCATTGCGGCTGGAAACGCCAGCGAATTCCGCCGCCGGGCAAGACGGTGTATTTGCGTTCCACATCGACGCCGATGCCGAGGACAAACTGCACATCGGGGCTGTAGATGTAAGTGCCGCCGATCACGAACGGCATGTTGAAGAGCGTGGTGCCGGCCTTGAACTGCTCACTGTAAACGCCGGGCGTCGCTTCGATCCGCAGGAGAATGGAATCGGAGAGCTGTGTATCGATCCCGACCACTGCTGCGACAGATTGCAGCGTCTCGGGAAGCGGCGCGCTGTCGAAGCCAAACGAGAATTGCTCGTACTCAAACCCGAGCCGGAGTACGCCCAGGCTAACGCGGGGCGTCAGGATGTAGCGCAGGACGGTATCGCTCTCATCGAAGTCGCTCACCCGGTGCGGTCCTCGCGCTACAGTCGCCTCACCCACGTACGTTTCTTCGAGTGAATATTCGGCCGGCCAGAGGTCGAAGGCGAAGATGTTGCGCGTGACAAGGACGAGCGCGCAGACGCAGAGGCAAAAGCTGACCGATCTCACGTAGGGCAAGTTTCTCGCTTGCCGTCCTCGTAACACTCGCAAGTTGGAAACTTGCGCCACCTTTTAGCGCCCGCTGCGGAACCGGGCGATCGATTTCGCTACTTCCTTCATCATGGCCGATTCGGAGCCGAGTTTTTCCACACCGTGCAGCTCCGCTAGCGAGGCAGACGAAACCATGTCGCCGCGCCAGACCAGCGTTGAAGATTGGCCGTTCACGTTCACTGGCCACATTTGGTAAAGCGTGAGCGTCGCGTAGTAGCCGCCGCTGGAGTAATAGAACGCGTCCACCGCCTGCGCGTTGCCGCCGCTGTCGCGTGAGTACGACGCGCCCAGGCTGAGGACAGCGACGTTGTCGGCGTTGACGAGCTCCCAATACAAATCCGGTTTGAGGGATCCCGCGCCGCGTCCAAGACCCGTGTTGTCGAGCAACCCGGAGAACTGTTTCTGAATCTTCGGCTGCGCGCGCAGCAAGCCGTTGATCTCGTCACCGGCGCGAACAGCGCTCCCGGCGTGATCATATGGCGGCAATGCCGACGTGCCGCCGCTGGCAAAACCGCGGGCGCGACCGGTGAGTACACCGATCCAAAAGTCGCCGCCCGCTGCGGAGAGCGCGGCATCGCCGCCTTTCCAGCGCGCCGCTTCATCTTTGCTTAGCTGGAGGTCGTTAGACATCTTGCTGGTGGCGTTCACCAATGCGCGCACCGGGGCGTTGTTCGGCGCCGACTTGAGTTTTGCGAAAGCGCTCTCAGTGGGCGACGCCGGTAAATCGCCATGGAGGAAAACCTTGGGCTCGCCGTGCTGCACCGGGTTCCACTTCCGCAGAGTATCCAGGTTCTGCGCGGGTGAGCCGCTCATGACGAAGACGCTTTGGACCGAAAGAAAGCGCGGGTTGCTCATGGGTGGCCCGTGCGCGGTTTTGACGTCATTTTTCGCCAGCTGCGCCGGATCGATTTTGTCGAAGACAGAAAAGCTGGCCAGCTCACTGACCGGATCGGCTGACGCGGAAATCGTGGTCACCGCCCAGAGGGCAACGGGAAGGATAATCAGTCGCATCCGCCATTATCTAGAGAGCGACACGAGGTTGCAAATTCGGCCGCACCGTCCAATACAGACGCGTGGCTGAACCGGTCATCTCGCTGCGGAACCTGGGCAAACGTTTCGGCAACTTCGAAGCCGTGCGCGGTCTCACCTTCAATATCTGTCCGGGCGTCATCTTCGGCTTCCTCGGGGCGAACGGCGCCGGCAAAACGACCACGATGCGCATGCTTTGCGGGCTCACCCGCCCGACCACCGGCTCCGCCACGATCGCGGGCGGGGACGTTTGGCGAAAACGAAACATCGTGCGCTCGAAGTTCGGCTACGTGGCGCAACGTTTCAGCTTGTACCGCGACCTTACCGTGGTGGAAAATTTCCGCTTCTTCGCCGGAGCCCATCGCGTGCCGGCGCGCGAGGTTGAGGGGCGCATCGCTCGCTTATTGCGCCTGACGGATTTGGAAAAGAAGCGGGATGATGCAGCCGGCAGTTTATCCGGCGGAATGCGCCAGCTGCTCGCGCTCGGCTGCGCCATGATTCACGATCCGCCGCTGCTTTTTCTGGATGAACCAACGAGCGGCCTCGACCCGGTGCATCGCCAGCGCATTTGGGATTTGCTCTACGACCTGAGCAACCGCGGGATCACGATTTTCGTCACCACGCACTACATGGACGAAGCGGAACGCTGCACCGAAGTGGGTTTCCTGGCCGAGGGCAAACTGCTCGCGAATGCCACGCCGCGCGCGCTCATCCATTCCTTTCGTGTGCCGTTGCTCGAGTTGAACATCGAGCCGGTCATGCCGGCGCTGGTGCGTTTTCGCGATGCACCCGGCGTACTCGGCGTCTCGCTGCGCAGCGGCCAGCTGCGGGTCTATTCCGCCGAGCCGAAGCGGTTGCTCGAGCAATGGAAAACGCAGTGGCCGTTTCCCGATTTAAAGCTGAATGGCGAACGCTGGGTTGAACCGGACATGGAAGATGTTTTCACCGCGTACTCTCAGGGCTACAGCGTGATGCTTGAAGACGGTGATTCGGAGCGGAGCGAAGATACGCCCGAGAAAGTCGGCTTAAAGGAAACGCTGCGGGATCCCTCGACTTCGCTCGGGATGACGAGATGAGGTTACGGTGAGTATGATAAATGTCTCTGTGGGCGCCGTATGGAGCGTCGCACGCAAAGAGTTCCTGCACATCGTTCGAGACCGGCGTGTACTTATCTTGCTGCTCATTCTGCCGCCCCTTTTTACCCTCATCTTCGGACATGCTTTCGAGTCGGGCGACCCGACCGATGTTCCGGCGCTGCTCATAAATCGCGACGCTACCGAGCAAACGCAGCGTTTCATCGACATCGCGAAAAAGAACAAAACCTTTGCCTGGCGAATCGCCTCACCCGAAACCAGGAACGCTGCCGATCTGATCGGGCATCATGTCCAGGCCGCGGTCGTGATTCCGCCCGGCTGGAGCGCAAGTTTGTCCAATGGCAATCCGCAACCGGTGCAGGTGTACCTCGATGGCGCGGACACGAATACCGCCGAGCAATTGCAAGGGGCGCTTCAGCAAAGCCTCGCCGAATTCCAAATGGCGGAACGGCAGGTCACCATCGATGCGCTGCCGGCCGAAGTGTTCGACCTGGGAGAGAAGTTGCCGGTGCAGGTGCGCAAACAATTCACCTCGATGATGGAAGCCTGGGGCGTGGACGCGCACATCCTCTACAACCCGAAGTCGCGCTTTATCGATTACGTTACGCCGGGAATCATCGGGCTGATCCTGCAATTGCTCACCGTCACATTGATGGCATGCACGATCGCGCGCGAACGCGAATCCGGCACGCTTTACCAGCTCATGGTGACGTCGCTCCGGCGCGGCGAGATCGTACTCGGTAAAGTGATTCCGTACTTAGCCATTTCGGCGGTGATCATTCTGCTCATCGTGCTGCTGGTGGCGTTGCATTTTCATGTCCGCTTTTACTCGCCCGTTGTACTCGCAGTGATTTGTCTGCTGTTCCTGCTTTGCTCGCTCGGCCTCGGCCTGGTGATTTCCGCGATCTCGCGCACGCAGACACAGGCCATTCAGTTCTCCGTTTTTTTCCTCTTGCCGGTCTTTGTACTTTCGGGCGCATTTGCTCCGCTCGAGCATTTGCCCGCTTTCATCCAGTGGGTGGCGGAAATTTTCCCGCTGACGCATTTTTGTCGCGCCTTTCGGCTGGTCAATTTGTACCAGGCGGGTCCGTCGTTTTATGGCGGCGATCTCCTCGTACTCACCGTAGGCGTGGTGGTCACGTTTGTCGGCGCCGCGTTTCTGCTTCGGCGCATCGAACAATGAGACGCAGCCTTGTTTTTCTCGTACTTTGCTCGGTCGCGTTAAGCACCGCGCACGCCGTGGCAAAGGAGCGCAAAAAGCATACACCGCAGGAAGTGTTCAATGCCATGCGCGAGGCGTTCCAGCCGGAAAAGGCGAGGGGAGTACACGCGGGTTACCAGTTCAACATCAGCGGCCCGCACGGCGGCGAATGGTGGATCGAAGTGCATGACGGCAAATTCAAGATGGGGCACGGCCGGATTGAAAATCCCAGCGTCACGCTGGCAGCGAGCGACAAGGATTGGGTCGCGCTTTCCAATGACCAGCTCTCGGGAATCTGGGCCACGCTCACCGGGCGGCTCAAAGTCCGCGGAGATCAGTCGCTCGCGCGCAAGCTGGACGAGATGTTCCCGTAGAGTAAACCCCTCGCTAACCAGGAATGGTTGGCCTACAGAAACGATGCCGTCAGAATTTCGCGTGAATTTCCATCTTCACGTACGGCGCAGGATCAGTGCGGAAGCTTTGGTCAGCGCGGCTGAAATCGAAATTACGCTGTAGTGAGTACCCGCCGCTGAAGTCGAGATCGATACTGTCAGTCGGCGAATAGGTGAACCCGACGCCTGCGCGATAATCAGTGTAATCAACCACAGCGCCGCTGAGCTTGGCCGTTTTTCCGCCGCGCAATTGGTAGCCCGGATTGTTATCGGTGCGAAACGCGCTGCCGGCGATTTCGCCGCCAATCCACAAATCGAGTGCTTTGTTCACCGAATAGATCATCCGCGGCTCAGGCGGCACTGCCATGATGCGGAACTGCTTCGACGGCACCCAGACGATGCCGGCGAGCGGGACGACGGGGAATTCGGCGCTGAGGAACGAGCCTCGAATTGCGGTGAGGATGTAAAACTCGTCTGTCTTAACCGTCCAGAACCGGCCGATGAGAATCGGACAATCAAACGCGCTCATGTTGATGTGGTTCTCGGTGTAAATTCCGGGGCGGATCTGAATGAACGCGCCGACGTCCTCGCCGTGCATGTAGTCGATGCCGAGCACGAGCTGGCCCGTTTGTAGGTGGATCGGCAGCGGGGCGTCGGTCTTGCTGAAATCGTAGCGGTCGTAGCTTAGTCCCGCGCGAAAGTACCAGTTGCCGGAAATCAGGAACCGGTGCGCGTACTCAAACTCGTTCTGCCAGCTATCCTGGCTGCCGAAGTTGTGTCGATCGTTGGTGAAATCGCTGCTGAATACGTAGCCGGTCTCGGTTTCGATGTAATCGATCGGCACAGGCTCGAGCGTGCTGGTACTTTGCGACGTCGCCGTGGTGGTCACGTCCGGTGTCCCGGCGAAAAGTGACGACGCGACTGCGAAAAAGAGGAGAGGAAGAAATTTTTGCATCGGCTGGAATGGTTAAGTGCGATTCGCAAACGGTTGCATTGGCGGATTCGTTTTACGCGTTAAGTACTGGAAATGTCCAGCTTTTCGCCCGGTTTGATTACGTGCATGGTCGCTTTTGAGCCGCGCTGGCGCATTTCCTTTTCGAGCATCTCCGGCGTGCCTTTCAACAGCGGGAACGTGCCGTAGTGGATGGGCACCACGTTTTTCGGCTTCACCAATTCAATCGCCTCGGCCGCGCGAGACGGGCCCATGGTGAAATGGTCACCCATACAGACCAGCATCCAGTCAATCGGGCGTTCGCGCGGGACCAGCGCCATATCCGAAAACAGATCGGTGTCGCCGGTGTGATAGATGGCCGGCCCTTCACGCAGCGCCAGTACTACGCCCGTAGGCGGCCCGGCATAAACCGGCGGATTATTTCCTTCTCCCGGAATCATCGACCCGTGCAATGCAGGCACGAAGCGTGCCGTCACTTCGCCGCCGAAAAGCTCGATCTCGCCGCCGATGTGCCCATTCAATTCCGTTTCCGCCAGCTCTTTCGGATAGCCGAGTACCGCTCGCACTGCTGCCGCCAGCTCGAAAATCGCGACCAGCCGCGCCTGTGTTTTCTTCGCAATCTCGACCGCCTGGCCGGTGTGGTCAGCGTGCCCGTGCGTCAGGCAAATGAGATCAACGCGATCAAGCGCGCGGATTTCTTCTTCCGCATTTTTCAGCGACGGATTGCGAATCCATGGATCGATCAGGATCACTTTGCCGCTCGGCGTCTGAAGTTTGAAGCTGGCATGGCCGTAATAGGTAAGTTCGGTCGGCATGGCTGCTGATGAAACGGAGAAACGTCTCGTGAGCAAGTCGCAGCGGCCCGGCACGCGGATAGAACAGCTTCGCTTGCCCGCAATTTCTCAGCGTCCACGCCCTCTCTGGGTTAATAATCAGCTGGAATGAATCACGAGGCGGCGCACGCACATCTGACTGCGGCTGATAAACGGCTGGCCGATGCGATCGCGCGTTCGCGCCGCTACGAGATCACGTCCCGGCTGAACGTGCGGCCGTTCGATGCCCTTGCCGAGTCGATAGCCTATCAGCAGCTAAGCGGAAAAGCGGCCGCCACGATTTGGAAACGCGTGCGCGACATTTTTCCACGCCGGAAATTTTTGGATCCGGCAGCCGTACTCGAAACGCCGGATGAAAGATTTCGCGCTGCTGGTTTATCGCGCAGCAAGGTTGCGGCGCTGAAAGATCTTGCGGCGAAAACGCTCGAGGGCGTCGTGCCGAGGAATGGACGCGCGCTCGATAAGATGAGCGACGAGGAAATTATCGCGCGGCTGACCCAGGTGCGCGGCATCGGGCGCTGGACCGTGGAAATGCTTCTGTTGTTCGATCTTGGCCGGCCCGATGTCTGGCCGGTGGCGGATTACGGCGTGCGCAAAGGTTTCGCGAAAATCTTCGGCAAACGGAAATTGCCGACACCCAAGCAACTGGAGAAACACGGCGCGAGGTTTAAGCCCTACCGTTCCGCCCTGGCGTGGTACTGCTGGCGCGCGCTCGATAAAGCCGAGGCGAACCGCTTCGAGTAGCGAGACAATGGCGGGCAGTCAGCCGGCCAGGTTTGCCCGTACCTTTGCGCGTGTGATGCATTGACTTCGGTGGCGCGGATTCGTTACAAGCGCAGGTATGATTCACATCAATCGCGCTGGCTCGAACCTGGGCATCTTTTCCGAAGGGGACGTGCGCGCCGGATTGCGCAGCGGCCAGTTCGCCCCGGGCGATCTCGGCTGGCGCGAAGGCATGCCGAAATGGCAGCCACTCTCGGAATTCACCGAGTTTGCCGCGGACATTCCGGCCGCCGCGCCGTCGCCGCCGCCAGTACCACCGCCGCTGGCGACGGCAAGCACCTCGTTTCCGCCGCAAAGTACGCGAGCCCCAGGAACCGGCTTGCCGTGGGATGAACGCCAGACGCGCGGCATCGCCAACGCCTTCATTGAAACGATGAAGCTCGTACTCACTCAACCCGGCGCGGCGTTCACCGCCATGAAGCGCGCGGGCGGCTTTACCGAGCCGCTGCTTTACGCGCTGATCGGCAGCTGTATCGGCGCGATTGTTTCTCTTTGTCTGTGGATGTTTATGCCAGCCTTCGGCGGGTTCAGCACGCTCGGTACTTATCGGGGTAGTCCGATGCTCCACGCCTACTTCGGTGGCATAACGTATTTCTTTCTTTTTCTGTTCGTGCCTTTCGGGGTCATCATCGGCGCGTTCCTCGGGTCGGCCATTTTGCACGTCTGCCTCATGATCGTCGGCGGGGCGAAACAGCCCTTCGAGACGACGTTCCGCGTGCTCTGCTTCGCCATGGGCTCGGTTGATCCGCTGTTGATCATACCGTTTTGCGGTGGCCTGATCGTGGGCGTGTGGCGAATTGTTCTCATCATTATCGGCCTTGCCCGCGCCCATGATACGGACACCGGCCGCGCGGCGATCGCAGTGTTCCTGCCCCTGATCGTCTGTTGCGTGAGCGCCGTGGTCATTGCCATGATGTTCGGAATGCTCGGCGCCCTGGCCCATAACCGCGGCTATTAAATGCGCGTCGTTTTGCGCCCGCTGGCTCCGCGCGAGGTAGATCACGAGCTGCTCTGGCCCGCCGTTTTCACCGGCGCGCTTGTACTCGGGGCGCTTTGGTTTGCCTTGCGTTTACCGTGGCCGTCCTGCGCGTTTCATGCACTCACCGGCCAGCCTTGCCCGACCTGCGGCGCCACGCGCGCGCTTGTCTCGCTCTTGCATGGCGACTTCGCCGCGGCCGTTTCCTGGAATCCTCTCGCTGTCCTCGCCTACTGCGCGATCGCAGCATTTAACGTGTACGGAATCGTTGCCGTACTCGTCGGCTGCCGACGGCTGCGCGTGGTGCAGCTCTCCGGTTTCCAGAAACGCTTTTGCCGCGTACTTTTTGCCGCGGCGGTCGTCCTAAACTGGATTTATCTCGTCATCGCGAAGGTCTAATCATTGTCGCCTAGCCGGAACAGCGGGAAGCGAGATGCCGCTGGCCGGCGCGTCTGTGCGATTGGCAAGCGTCCCGCGCGAAACTAAGCTCGGCGGATGCGCGTGCTTGTCACCGGCGGAGCTGGATTCATCGGCTCGCATTTAGTCGAGAAATTGTTAGCCGCCGGCCAGAGCGTGGCCATTCTCGATGACTTCAACAACTTCTATGACCCCGGGATTAAGCGCGCCAACATCGCCGCGGTGGTAAATGACGCTCCCGTGTTCCGCGTTGATTTGCGCGATAACAATGCCGTGCGCGAGTTGTTTCGCCGTGAGAAATTCGATGTCATCGCGCACCTCGCTGCTCGCGCCGGTGTGCGCCCATCCATCGCGCAACCGCAGTTGTACTACGACACCAATCTCACCGGCACGTTGCATCTCCTGGAGGCGGCGCGCAGCGTCGGCATCGAGCGATTTATCCTCGCATCCAGCTCGTCCGTTTACGGCATCTCAAAGACGGTACCGTTTTCTGAAGACCTGCATTTGACGCAAACAATCAGCCCGTACGCCTCGAGCAAACTCGCGGCGGAATTCCTTTGCTCGACCTACTCGCACCTTTACCACATGCGCGTGATCGCGCTGCGCTTTTTCACCGTTTACGGCCCGCGGCAGCGCCCTGATCTCGCCATTCATCAATTCACCCGCAAGATCATCGCGGGCGAGCCAATCGACCAGTTCGGCGATGGCACGACGCGACGCGATTACACTTACATTGATGACATCATCCAGGGCGTGCTTGCCGCGCTCGAGTACAACGGCCCGATGTTTGACATCTTTAACCTGGGCGAAAACGAAACCGTGCAGTTGAGCGAGTTGATCGCGCAGATGGAAGCTGCCGTCGGCAAAAAGGCGAAGATCAACATTCTGCCCGAGCAGCCTGGAGACGTGCCGCTGACCTGCGCCGATATCTCGAAAGCGCGTCGGCTGCTTGGCTACGCGCCGAAAACAAACCTGGCCGAAGGTTTGCCGAAATTCGTCGAGTGGTACCGCGAGACCGGCTGCAATTTCGCGTGAACGGACAGCTGCCGTTTGCCGAGCGCGCCTGTTTCGGCGCTGGCCAGGCGAAATCCGGGACGACCCTGCTCATCGCGTTGCTGGACGGTCACCCGCAGTTGCTCGTGCTGCCGGAAGAAACGGCGTACTTTCCCACCGCTCTGAACAAGTTCGGCCAGCGCGGACGGCGAGCGCAGTTCGAGTACCTCACCGGCGAGGCGCTCTCGCGCATTCTGTTCGGAGGGCCGGCGGAATGGGAGAAGGCCGATTACTCGCATTTTCCCGCAGGCGAATTCCGCGCCCGGTTCGAGGAGGCGGCTTTTGCGCCAGCCAATGCCGGCAGGGATTTGCTTGTACTCATGATGGAAGCTTACGCAGCGACAGTCGGCATGCCGGTTGAGCGCATTGTGCGGTGGGTGGAAAAAACGCCGGCAAATCGGCGGTTCATTCCGCAGATTCTGCAACGTTTTCCGCGGGCGAAAATCCTGCTCACGCTTCGAGACCCGCGCGCGATCCTGGCGGCGCAGATCGCGCTCGAAAAAACGCGCCGGACCCGCGAGTTCTCCGTCTATTACTGCGTCTCGCATTGGTTGCAGGCGGCGCGGCTGGCAGTACGCACCGCCGCAGGCGAGCTGCCGGCCCTTGTCACCCGATACGAAGACCTTGTCACGGCGCCCGAGGCGGCAATGCGCCGCGTTTGCGAGTTTCTGGAGATTCAGTTCCACCGCGATGTTGTACTCAGGCCCACGAAAGCGGGAAAACCGTGGGGCGGGAACTCGGCCATGGCGCGTGATTTTACCGGCATCACGGCTGAGCGCACCGAAAGCTGGCGGGGCGAGCTAACCCAGGACGAGATCGGCTGGGTGGAATGGCATTGCCGTGAGTTGATGGGGCGTTTTGGTTACAAGCCGATCCTTTCCCGACGCAAACTGCTGCGGCATTGGGCGCAGCCGATTCGCCACGAGCGGCCGAAGCAGTTCCTCAAGTCGCGTTGGTACTCCGTCCGGGACCGGGTGCTCGGGCCCCGGAACAAGTGAAGAGTGAATCGTGATTGATGGTTGGATGGGCGCGTGCGCCATTTCACCTGAAGGGGTGTGTACTAAGGCGAAGGGGCGTTTCGTCGTCGCGATTGACTTGACCGTCGCGAGCAACGGCTACCCTGGCGAGAACCGCCGCTTGCATTCTGGGCGAGCGTGGCGAATAATGACTGTGTTAGCGACGGGAAGACTCGATCTTCCACACCGTCTATAACGATTCAGAATTTTTGGAATATGGTGCGACTTCTCGCATTTGCTCTGTCTCGTTGCTTTAGAACGACGGTCCCGGGATCGAACCTTTCCCGCTCCCACGTGGCGGAGTTTCCCGTGGCGTCGCCCATTGCTCACCCCATTGGATCGACAAGTTCGCGCGCCGCAGGCCGTGCATCCAGCGATGCGCTCCGCCCGCACAATCATCCAGAATGGAATAACGATAATCATGAAATCTCAAAACAATGGGAGACACTCGCGCCGTGGCGGGCGTGGGCGCTCCCGCAGAAGAAACGATGGTGGGGTAAACTCGCGCCAGAGCGCGCCCGCCAGGCCAGCGCCGAAGAAGGGCTTTTGGTCGCGGGTAGCGGCCTTTTTTGGCGAAGGAAAAAAGAGCGCATCGAATGGTTCACGTCCGGTGCGCGAAGTACGCGAGCAGCGCGAGCAAACGCCTGCGCGTCCCGCGCGTAAGCCCGAGGCGGTCGAGGTTACTTCGCCGCGTTTGTACGTAGGCAATTTGTCTTTCGAAGCCACGGAAAGCGACCTGTTTGAGCTCTTCAACGGCGTCGGGCAGGTGCAAAACGCCGAAGTCGTCAGCTATAAACATAACCAGCGCTCGAAAGGCTTTGCTTTCGTGCAAATGCAAACCGTGGAAGAAGCGCAGCGCGCCGTCGCCGAGCTTCACGACAAAGAATTCCTCGGCCGCAAGCTCGTCGTGAGCGGCGCAAAATCGAACGAACACGCTCGCGGATAACCGACGGATCAGCTACTTTTCGGTAATCGGGAGACGCGGCGACGTGTCTCCCGATTTTCTTTTCCCATGTGATTCCCGTCTGGCCGCACAAGCTCATTCGGCTGGTGAATTGTCCATCTGTGCCTGAGTACGCCCCTGCAACTGAGAGTACAGCGCGCGAATTTTTTATCGTTGGGCCGACCGCGGTAGGCAAATCGATGCTCGCCCTTTCTGTCGCAGAGCGATGCAACGGCGAGATCGTCAATGCCGACGCTTTTCAGCTTTACCGCGGCCTGGAAATCCTGAGCGCGCAACCTGACGCAAGCTCGCGCAGGCGCGTGCCGCATCATCTGCTCGGCGTCACAAATGCAGCTGACCCGATGTCAGCCGCGATGTTCCGCGAGATCGCCTCAGACGTTATCGCCGACGTGGTCGCGCGCGGAAGAACCGCGCTCGTCGTCGGAGGTAGTGGTCTTTACATCAAAGCGTTAACGCATGGATTCGATCACGCAGCGCCGCCGGATCCTGTATTACGCCAAGAGCTCAGCGCGCTTGCAACACCGCAGCTCGCGCAACGATTGCAAACACTCGATCGCGCGCGAGCTGCGCGTACTGATTTGAAGAACCGGCGACGGATAATTCGTGCTATCGAGATCGCGGAAGCTCAGCACGTCATCCCGAGCGAGGGCGAGGGATCCCGTGGTGAAAGCTTAACGCTACTGCCGCGGGACCACTCGTCTCCCATTCGCTCCGCTCGGGATGAAGGCGTTGGCGATTCTCGGGGTGTGGTTCTCGTGCGCGATCGTGATGACCTTTACGCCCGCGTCAATCAGCGCGTGAACGAAATGTTTGAAGCCGGAGTAGAAGAGGAAGTCGCGCGTTTAACAAACATCGGCGTGACCGCGGCCCAGGCGCTCGGGTTGCGCGAAATCCAGCAGCTGCTCGCCCATGAGATTTCGCGCCAGCATTGCATTGCCCGTATCCAGCAGAAGACGCGACGCTATGCCAGGCGGCAGTTGACCTGGTTCCGGCATCAAACTAGTTTTCCGCAGCTGAACTTGACGCCTTTGTCACAGGAAGAAGCGCTAAGCGCGATCGTGCAGGAAATCGCGCCGGAATGATCCAGACGCGTCCCAAGAAACAACCCGAGCGCGCCCTGCTCATCGGTCTCGAGCAGGAGGGCGTCTCGAAGTGGGACCTTGCCGATTCGATGGAGGAATTACGCGAGCTGGCCAGCTCAGCCGGCGCCGAGGTGGTCGATACTGTCACCCAGAAACTCTCCAGGCCGACCGCGCCGTTTTACATCGGCAAAGGCAAAGCCGAAGTGATCAAAGATTGCGTGCAGCGGGAGCGCGTCACGTCCGTCATTTTCAATGATGAACTTTCGCCCGCCCAGGGCCGCAACCTGGAAAACCTGCTCTCACGCAAAGTGCTCGATCGCACGCAACTGATCCTCGACATTTTCGCGCAGCGCGCGCGCAGCCGCGAAGGACGGCTGCAAATTGAGCTGGCGCAATTGCAGTACTTACTGCCGCGGCTCACGCGAATGTGGAACCATCTTTCGCGTCAAACCGGCGGGATCGGCACGCGCGGGCCTGGCGAAACGCAGCTGGAAGTGGATCGGCGCCGGGTGCAGGAACGCATTGCCCGGCTCGAGCGCGACCTCGAAGGCGTGCGCAAAGTACGCGCCATTCAGCGGCAAGGTCGGAAGCGTCATCAGTGGCCGGTCGCGGCGGTAGTCGGTTACACCAACGCAGGCAAATCAACACTCCTGAATCTGATGACCGGCGCTGATGTTCTCGCCGCCAATCAGCTTTTTGCCACGCTGGATCCCACCACGCGCAGCTTTCACCTGCCCAACAAACAACGCGTACTTCTTACCGACACCGTCGGGTTTTTGCGCAAACTGCCGCACACCCTGATCGAGTCGTTCAAAGCTACCCTCGAAGAAGTGAGCGACGCGGACATTTTGATTCACGTCGTCGATTTGAGTCATCCGCGCGTGGACGAACAGATGGAAGCGGTCGACATCGTGATTAAAGAGCTGGATGCGTTTGGTAAACAGACGCTGATCGTTTTCAATAAAATCGACCTGCTTGACCAACCGGAGCTGGCTGGCATTTACGTCCAGCGTTTTCCGGGAAGCGTGGCCATTTCGGCCAGGACTGGCGCTGGAGTCGATCAGTTCGTGCAGGCGTTGCAAGCGGCGCTCGGCGCCTGGCGATTGCGTTCGCGATTCCGTGTGCCGTTGAGCGACTCGAGCCTGGTCGCGGAAATTCACCGCGTCGGTCACGTCCTCGAATTGCGTTATGAAGGTGAGTACGCCGTCATCACCGCGCACGTGCCGCCGCAGCTCGAGCATAAACTTGAGCGTTTCGCGGACGAGAGCGCGACGCAGGTCTCAGCAGAAACGGCCGTTCCGCCTTTTTCCGGCTAACTCGCAACGGCGATCAGCGGGCCTTTCATTGCGCCCGAGTGCGTACTCAGCGAAGCGTTAGCGGTGAGCCGGCTGCAAACGTGGATGAACTCGCTCGGGCTCGAGTCGCGTCCGCGGCTGCGGAAATTCCTCGTGGGAGTGATCGGCTGTTCGGTTGTGTTCGTCGGCGTATGCATGATTGTTCTGCCCGGGCCGGCGATCATTGTTCTGCCGCTCGGTTTCGCGATTTTGGCCACCGAATTCGCGTGGGCCAGACGTGTCTGGCGGCGCGGCAAGGTTTTTGTCGGGCGAGTACGCAGCGGTGGAAAGATGACCATTCGGGAGACGCGGCCAGGTGCGCCGGAAGGCGAGCGAGAGGAAGTACGATGAACGGCGCGCGCCAACGCAGGCCAGCGGCCGCGGCGGAGACGCCGGACGCCCTTTCTCGGCGCTCGACGGCCACAGGTCGTCCGCCTCGGGCTCTTCCCTGCAACGTACCGATAAAGCCGCGCGACCGCGTCTGCCAGCTCATCGCGCGATTTCGCGCAGTCTATCCGGACGCGCATTGCGAGCTCACCTTCAAAAATCCGCTCCAGCTGCTCATCGCCACGATCCTAAGCGCGCAGTGCACCGACAAGCGCGTCAACATGGTAACGCCCGCGCTGTTCAAAAAGTACAAGACAGCAGCTGATTGCGCTCAGGCCGACCCAGCAATATTTCAGGAGGAAATTCGCTCCAGCGGGTTCTTTCGGAGCAAAACGAAAAGCATTCTCGGCGCCTGCAAAGCGATCGCAGAAAAGTACGAGGGCAAAGTTCCTGACACCATGGACGCACTGGTGGAACTGCCCGGCGTCGGCCGCAAAACCGCCAATGTCGTCCTCGGCAACGCCTTCCGTAAAAGCGAAGGCATCGTCGTGGACACGCACGTTGCGCGGCTGTCGCAGCGGCTGCGCCTCACACGCGAAACGGACGCTACCAAAATCGAGCAGGACCTGATGAAAATCGTCCCGCGTGAGTACTGGACGATCTGGAGCCATTGGCTGATCTGGCACGGACGGCGCCGCTGCTTCGCGCGCAAACCGGATTGCCGCAATTGCGAAGTACTCAACCTTTGTCCCAGCGGCCCCGTCTTCATCCGCACTGGCGAAGCGCGAGAGGTGGAGAATGCCCGGGATACCCGCGGTGTAAAGCCGCGCGTTAGTCGTGGAACGTTTAGCGCTTAGAAAGCGCGAGAGGCGCACCGTCATCTCGACGTTGTGTAATGTAGGCCAACCGTCGACGTCGAGCACTGTAGGCCAACCATTCCTGGTTGGCGAGAGGGCGAAGACGGCAGAAAACCCGGCGAGCATCCTTGTTGCCGATGCGAAGCCGGTTGCATTTGACGACGAGACCGGAGTACACCGAGCATCCCTCACGGCCGACGCATCTGAAACGACCGTCTGCGCTCCTTAGACGCCAGTATTTGGTCCGAAGACGACCTGCAAAGAGAGAGAGCCGGAAGCCGTTACGGCAAAGCGTTTAAGCAACGGACACGAGTCGGTAGGCTCGACCGCGAAACGGCAGGGAATGAACGCGCAACAACCAGCTTCGCCGCGGCGACAACCGGTGTAGGAGCGAAGATGGTAAGCGCAGTATCAACGCCTGCCGTATTCGATACCATCACAACTGTCTCCGCACACGATATCGCCACCCGGAACTGTTCCAAGGCCCTCCGACTGCTGTGGCGCATGGCTCCGGCTTGCTGCCCTGATCACACGCGAACTTGTCCCACTGGGACCGGAAAACGTGTATGCCACGCACTCCGTAATCCCGTTCTCCGTGGCCTCTGTGCCTCACTGATGAATTCCTCCCCTGCACGAAACCTCGAGTTGCTCCATTTGTTTTCCGTGAACCGGAACCGAACTCCGCGAAATTCTCTGCGGGACTGGAGGCTTAACCTCGGCCGAAGTCGATGAGTCGGCGGGGGTTAGTCTTGCGCCCCGGCGGAGATGATCTCGCCGTCGAGCGGGCTGTGAACGCCAATACAAGGCTTATTTAACACGTGCGTGTAGATCATGGTGGTCGCCACATCCTTGTGACCGAGCAAATCCTGCACGGTGCGAATGTCAGAGCCGCTTTCGAGCAGGTGAGTGGCAAAGGAATGACGCAAGGTATGACAGCTCGCCGGCTTGGTTAGCCTGGCTGCCCGGACAGCTTTCTTAACCGCCTGTTGCAGCAAGCTCTCGTCGATATGATGGCGGCGCCGTTTACCCGAGCGGGGATCGACTGACACCCTTGTCGAGGGGAAGACCCACTGCCAGTGCCATTCACGCGAGGCGCCCCGATATTTCCGCTCCAGCGCATCGGGCAGATACACTTCGCCAAAGCCGTCTTCCAGATCCTGTTCGTGCTGGAGCTTCACCTTTTGCAGATGCCGCTTCAACGCGCCGGCCGAGTTGATCGGTAACATGGTGATGCGGTCTTTGGCGCCTTTGCCGTCACGAACCACGATTTGCGCATATCCAAAATCGACGTCTTTCACACGCAACCGCACGCACTCCATCAGCCGCAGTCCGCTGCCGTACAGTAAACCGGCCATCAACTTCATGGTCCCGCTCATTTGTGAGAATAGCGCCCGCACCTCATCGATGGTCAGCACGACCGGTAACCGCGCCGGCTTCCTGGCCCGTTCAATCCCCTCAAACGCGCCCAGCTTTTGATCAAGCACATCACGGTAGAGGAACAGCAACGCGCTCAGAGCCTGGTTTTGCGTCGAAGCGGCCACATTGCTGTGCCGCGCGAGGTTGGTTAGAAACGCGCTCACCTCAGGGTTCGGCCAGCTCCCGTGGATGGCGCAGACCATGAAAGCGAATGAATCGCTCAATCCAGTCCCAGTACGTCCGCTCTGTGCGAAGCGAGTAGTGCTTGAGCCGCATCACATCGCTCACTTGATCGCGCAGACGCCGATTAGGCTTGTCTTGACTCGGCCTTTCTGCCACAGCTTCAGTCATGCGGTCGTTTTACAGGGGCGGCAGCTTGGAAGGCAAGCGGATTATACGGAATCAATCCACTTTCAATTCCGGAATTTTCGAGTCCACTCCTCGTTAGATGGTAGGGCGCTGAGCGATGCGATCTGTTGCGATAATTCTGTGGGCGACACTAATTCCGTTTGTGACACTGGCTCTTATTTTCACGCTAGTTCTGTGGCTGCGTCGAGAGTGGCACAGCCAAGGCGCTGTCGCGCCGACCTCCATTGCCACAGCAGTCATTGCAGGCGGCGCGTCTCTCTTCCGTATCCGAGTTGCTTTGCCGTGGCGAGTCCTTAGTTTCCTCGCTTACGCGATAGTGTTACCGCTGCCCTTGCTCTATTTTGCTGCATTCTTTCGGATGCGCTCCGTGATGCACGTCCACCATCTAACCAGGCGCTGCAGCCGACGGCTACCCGGTTGTTAACTTCGCGAAACGTGACTAGAATACGCGTTGAGCAGCGAAGCCGCGCTGTCGGTAGCCGCGGCTGAGCTCTGTCTCGTTAGATGGTGACACCCTGTTTGCGGGCGACACAAACACGTCAGGGATTGAGTACGGTTCGCGATTCCTGCACGCTTTCTGTTTGCGTTCTAGCGCCGCGCGATTTGACCAGCCATGCGCTGCCTGAGCGTTGCTCGGCCATCCCAACATTCAGAGTACGCCGAGGCACAGCCGCTCTCGCGTGAAGCAACGGTCACTATCTAACCAGGCGCTGCAGCCGACGGCTACCCGGTTTGTTAACTTGGCGAAACATGATTAGAATACGCTCAGAGCAGCGA
Source organism: Verrucomicrobiota bacterium (assembly GCA_019244415.1). Classification (GTDB taxonomy): domain Bacteria; phylum Verrucomicrobiota; class Verrucomicrobiia; order Chthoniobacterales; family UBA10450; genus AV69. The sequence goes on from JAFASN010000082.1 coordinate 19,334, forward strand.
AGCCGCGCTCTCGGGTAGCCGCGGCTGAGCTTGAGCTCGTTAGGTGACTTCTGCAACTGCCCGGTCAAAGCAGGCGCTTCCGAGGTTTGACGTGGTGAGGCTACACCGTCTCGTACTTAGGTCGTACTTGAGCAGTCACGCCTTGGCTCAGCAGAGAGTACGCGCGACACACCAGCAAAGCGCCGTTGACACTCCCTCTAGGTTGCGAGCGTTCCGCGGCGAAAGCGTGGCCATTGGACAGAACGCGCCGTGAGTATTGACACAATCACCAGTTCACGCGCAGAGACGTTCGTGGCCAGCGTACGCCCACCGCTGCAGAAGTCCCGCCGTGAACGCGCCGAGGCAGACAGAAGAAGCAGAAGGTTGGCACGCCGGCCGTACTTTGGGAGCTCCGACACCTAACCAGGCGCTGCAGCCGACGGCTACCCGGTTTGTTTCCTGGTACTTTCGTGATTAAACTACTCTCAGAGCAGCGAGGCCGCGCTCTCAGGTAGCCGCGGCTGAGCTTTGTCTCGTTAGGCGTTTTCCCACCGCGTTTGACCGCGGACGCGAATTTGGCTATTCTGGAGCCTCATGCAGTCCACTGGATTCACGTTTTGGCAGGACGGCGACATGTGGCTAGGACACCTCGATGAGTACCCAGATTACCTTACGCAAGGAACGAGTTTCGAGGACCTGAAGGAGCATTTGCGCGATCTATATAAAGACCTTTCATCCGGTGCGATTCCGGGCGCGCGGCGGCACGCGGAGTTGCAGGTCGCTTGAAGCGCCGCGAACTGATCAAGAAGATCGAGAGGCAAGGAGCGGTCTTCGTCCGCCACGGCGGCAAGCACGACTGGTATCACAACCCGCAGACCAAGGTTTGGCAGCCTGTCCCACGGCACACCGAGGTCAACGAACATCTAGCTCGGAGTATCATTCGGAAGCTTTCCGGCGAGCGACGCGACGCCTAACCAGGCGCTGCAGCCGACGGCTACCCGGTTTGTTTCCTCGTACTTTCGTGATTACAATGTTCTCAGAGCAGCGAGGCCGCGCTCTCAGGTAGCCGCGGCTGAGCTTTGTCTCGTTAGATGGTCGCGCCCGTCCCGCCTTTTCCCTTTTAGACTCGTTCGCCAAAGTTGCCACACGTCAGCGGACTACGCCTGAGTACCACACAAAACTGAGTTGGTCGCCATCCGCGAGCTGGCGCAGGAGTACAACGCGCTGATTGGAAGCGACGCTTTGACAGAATGAGCCATTCAGCACGTATTGAGTGGCAAGCCGTTTGCTCTTTTCAGAGCCCAGCTGGCGCGATCGTCATGAGTGTTAGCCACCTCCACCATCTAACCAGGCGCTGCAGCCGACGGCTACCCGGTTTGTTAACTTGGCCATTCCTGATTAGAATACGCTCAGAGCAGCGAAGCCGCGCTCTCGGTAGCCGCCGCTGAGCTTTGTCTCGTTAGGCCTACACCGCGCCCCTTGTGAGTAAGCAACAATTAATGCTAGTAGCCGTGAAGTTCGCAGGCTTTTCATCATTGCTGCTCGGTCTTTCGTTGCTGCTTAGCACTGTGGCGTCATTCATCATAGAGATTGTCTCCCCGTCTCCACATCATGCCGCATTTTTCCAGCAGGCGGTACCCTGGACCTCCTCGGTCCACATTTTGATAGGACTTTTAGTCATCTGGCGAGCGGACAAGATCGCCAGTTGGCTTCTCGGTCGCGATGCAACCTAGCCACACATCCCACAGAAGAAGCAATCTGCCGCTCGCGCGTGTGAGGACTTGCACGACGAAGGCCTAACCAGGCGCTGCAGCCAACGGCTACCCGGCTTGTTTCCTGGTACTTTCGTGATTAAAGTACTCTCACACCAGCGAGGCCCCGCTCTCAGGTAGCCGCGGCTGAGCTTGAACTCGTTAGATGCATGACACATTGAGCGCTGCATCGGCCATGTTCCTGATTGCGCTTGTAGCTGTTCTGCTCGCCTCGTTTTACTTCCTCGATCGTCTCATCCGCCACGAGTATGCATTCCACCGCGACCAGTGGGAGCGAGATGGCCGGCCGAACGGCTTCTTCTTCCGTCCGCCCGAGCTGCGCTGGTTCCGCAGCGGATTCGCATTTCAGCGCTGCGCCCTTGGTTGGCCGCTTTACACCCCGGAGTGGGTGCGGGAAGACCCGACGGCACGGACGCTCCACAGACGGATGCGCGTTTGTGTACTTATCTGGAATCTTGGCTTCATCAGCTTCGTCTTGTTCATGATACCGCATCTGATAGCCACGCGATGCATCTAACCAGGCGCTGCAGCCAACACCTGCCCGGCTTGTTTCCTTGCTTTCACATGACTTCCAACACTAAACTGCAGCGACGCTCGCTCTCGGCAGGTGTGGCTGAGCTTGAGCTCGTTAGGCCTATTCCGAGCATGGCGCGTGAGCAGAGCCCAGGAACTTGCGATAAGTGCTCACGCGCGTTCGGCTACTACCTTGTTTACAGCGGATTCAACGATTCGGTTTACGCCTACTGCGATTCGTGCTGTTACACAGCCATCGCGAGCTTGTGGACGTCTTCTTCTGAGGCTCCACGCGCGGACCAAGGCATTATTCCAGCCGGGCTGGAGCCATTCCTTCAGCCTTGTCCTTCTCGGGGCCATTTCACAGCTACTGCGGTTCCACGTTGCCCACATTGCGCAGAGCCACTCGATGCAGTTCGTGCCCGAGAGTACATCGAACGGCATCAGCCCGGCACCGCGAAGGGTTGGCGCTGGCAGCAGTCTTGGACCGGATTGTACTGCATTATCATTGATGAGCGCGTTGTGCACGACGCTTCGCGAGCATCACGAAAGGCCTAACCAGGCGCTGCAGCCGACGGCTACCCGGTTTGTTAACTTGGCCATTCCGGATTAGAATACTCCGTGAGCAGCGAAGCCGCGTTTTCAAGTAGCCGCGGCTGAGCTTGGTCTCGTTAGGTGACTTCTCCATCTGCCATTCTAAAGGAAGCTTTTCGCCATTCCACGTTGTGAGGCCATTCCGAGTCGGCGGTTTGAACACGCATTGGGCAGCCACGTCTTTCGTCAGCAGAGGAGCACACGCAGCCTACGCGCGACCATTCAGGAAGGCTATTCACATTCCACCTGACTCGCAACCATTCCTCGCATTAACGCGCAGAGTGGTGCGGTCGCAGCGCACGCCAACCGATGCAGAAGTGCCGCAGCAGAAGGGTCAGGCACACGGAAGAAGCAGCAGATGAGAGAGCAGGTCGTAATTCGTAAGCGCCATCACCTAACCAAGCGCTGCAGCCGACGGCTACCCGGTTTGTTTCCTCGTACTTTCGTCATTAAAGTACTCTCAGAGCAGCGAAGCCGCGCTCTCAGGTAGCCGCGGCTGAGCTTCGTCTCGTTAGGTGACTTCTGCATCTACCATTCCTAAGCACGCTCTTCCCCATTCCACGTTGTGAGGCCATTCCGAGTCGGCGCTTTCAATACGCTTTGGGCAGCCACGTCTTGCCCCAGCAGAGGAACACGCGCAAACTACGCGCGACCATTCAGGAATGGCTGTTCACATTCCACCTAACTCGTGACCATTCCTCCATTCACCCGCGGACTGGTGCGATCGCAGCGTACGCCAACCGATGCAGAAGTGCCGCCGGGGAACCGATCAGGCACATGGGAGAAGAAGCAGCAGATGGCACAGCAGGTCGTAACTCGTACGCTCCATCACCTAACCAAGCGCTGCAGCCGACGCTGCCCGGCGGTTTATTTGGATTTTCTTCATTCATGATAGTCATTCCTGTTTTCCAGGCTCGCTCTCAGGTAGCCGCGGCTGAGCTTTGTCTCGTTAGGTGTGATGCCGCGCTCGTTCAACAGGCTAGCTGTTGCCATCTCAGGAATGGCGCTTTTGACCGCTGCCGCATTCGACGCCGGCGTGCAGGCAACACGTATTGGGCTCTT